>CAMDQN010000009.1 GCA_945905925.1 Singulisphaera sp. GP187 | reverse complement strand
CGCCCGTGGCCGTTTCCGCCGACGGAAAGTTGATGGTACTGGGCGTGAACGAACTCCTCCCGATGCCGGGCGACCTCAAACTCGCGTGGGAATGGTTCGGCGGTCTCCTTTCGCGGGAGCGCCGCGGCAGCGCGTGCGGGCACGGGTTCAAGAGGGATTACCGCACGCGACTGCTGGTCGTGGACGTGGCAACCGGGGCTGTGCGGTTTGAGGTGCCGAGCGAGCGCGAAGGGGCACCGCCGATGGCGTTCAGCCCGGACGGGAAGACGCTCGCAGTCGTCGAACCCGACGACACGACGGTGCTGCTCTGGGATCTGGCCCGTCCGGCATCGAAGCGGTAGCGGAACGCTCGCAAATCTCTTCCTATCTGGGATGTCTTCAAATCAGCCCGTGATGCCCCAGATAACGTTCGGCATCAAGGGCGGCCATGCACCCGGTGCCGGCAGCGCTCACGGCCTGGCGGTAGTAGTCGTCGGCCACGTCGCCGGCCGCGAACACGCCCTCCACGCTCGTGTACGTGCGGGCCAGCGTCGTCCACTTCACGTAACTGCCTGCGTTAAGTTCCAACTGCCCGTCCAAGAAGCCGACGTTGGGCGTGTGGCCGATCGCCAGGAACAGGCCGCTCGCGGGGAGTTCTTCCTTCGCGCCGCTCTTGTTGTTCTTCACGCGAACCGCGGTCACGCCCTTCTTGTCGTCGCCGATTACCTCGTCCACTTCCGTGTGCCACTTCATCTCGATCTTCGGGTTCGTGATGGCCCGCTCCGACATGATCTTGCTCGCGCGGAGTACGTCGCGGCGCACGAGCAGATGCACTTTGCTGCCGAACTTGGTCAAGTAGCCCGCTTCTTCCACCGCGGTATCGCCGCCGCCGACGACCACGATCGGTTGGTTGCGGAACCGCGGCAGTGCGCCGTCGCACACGGCACACGCGGACACGCCGCGGTTCTTGTACTTGTCCTCGCTGGACAGCCCAAGGTAGTTGGCCCGCGCGCCGGTCGCAATGATGAGCGCGTGCGCCTGCGCGGTCTTGCCGTCGTGCAATGTAACTGTGAACGGCCGGTTCTTCAGATCGACCTTCACCACGTCCTTCGACTCGACGCGGGTGCCGAAGTTCTTCGCCTGTTGACGCGACAGCGCCACCAACTCCGGGCCGTTGATGCCGTGGGTCGGCTGCGGTTTGTCGGCCGCGACCCAGTAGGGGAAGTCCGGGTCGTCGGCCTTGAGCGCGGTCTTCAGGTACTGCCGCGTGTCGCCGGCGGGCCATGTGGGGAAGTTTTCGACCTCCGTCGTGAGCGCGAGTTGACCGAGCGGCATGGTGCCGTTGATGCGGTTCCGGTCGTCGTTCGGGTTGCCCTCGAACACGAGCGGATGCAGGTTCGCGCGGGCCGCGTAGATGGCCGCAGTCCACGCGGCTGGACCGGAACCGATGATGATCACGTTTTCTGGCATTAGTGTTTGGTGTTTGGTGTTTGGTGTTTCGCCGTCCGCATCCGCGATGTCGCCAGGCGGTGCTGTCATGCTATTCTAGAGAGACGCGGCGTTGTGTCTGGATCGGTGTTACCCAGGCGAATCATCGGCGTCCGCCACAGCCGAGTACCAAACACCAAACACGAAACACCAAATACTGCAAAGATGCACGAACGCCTGACCCACTTCCGCGAGATTCTGCGCTATGTCCCCCGGTTCCGCGACCGGGTGTTCGTCATCGCCATCGACGGCGCCGTCGTCGAGGACGACAACTTCCCGAACCTGCTGCTCGACATCGCACTGTTGCGGAGTCTGAGCATCAGAGTCGCGCTCGTTCACGGCGCGGCCCATCAGGTGAAGCGGTACGCGGACCTTGTCAAGATGACGCCGTCGGACCTGGACGGCACCGGCATCACGAACCGCGAAACGCTCAACGTCGCCATCACCGCAGCGAACCGCGTCACGCACGAGATTCTGGAAGGGTTGTCCGCGAATGACCTGCGGTCCGCGTGTCCGAACGCGGTGGTCGCGCATCCGGCCGGCATCCTCGGCGGGATCGATCACCTGTTCACCGGGCGCGTCGAGCGGGTCGATACCGGACTGCTTCAAACGCTGCTCGAACACGACATTCTGCCGGTGATTCCGCCCATCGGGATCGACGGTGCGGGCGCGTCGTACCGGCTCAACTCGGACGCGGTCGCGGTGGAAATCGCGAAGTCGCTGCGCGCGGTCAAACTCGTGTACCTCAACACCGAGGGCGGGGTGTCCGACGCGACCGGTGTGATTCGCCAGATGACCGCGCAGGAAGCCGATACGTTCCTGAAGAAGAGCCGCGCCGACCTCCCGCCGGGTACCGTCACCAAGTTGACGCACGCGGTTCGCGCGTGCAAAGAGGGCGTCGAGCGCGTCCACATCATCGACGGGCGAGAGCAGGAAGGATTGCTCGGTGAGGTGTTCTCCAACGAGGGCATCGGCACGCTGATTCACGCCAACGAGTATCAGGCGATTCGCCCAGCGCAGAAGAAAGACGTGCGCGCTCTCCACAACCTGATTCAACAGGGCGTGCAGAACGACGAGTTGGTGAAACGGACGCGGGCCGAACTCGAAAAGATCGTCGGGGACTACTTCGTGTTCGAAGTGGACCGCAACGCGGTCGCGTGCGCGGCTCTGCACGTGTACCCGGAACAGAACATGGCGGAACTGGCGAGCGTGTTCGTCGATGCGAGGTACGAAAACAAGGGCATCGGTGTGAAACTGATCCAGTACACGGAAGGCGTCGCACGCGCTCGCGGGATCGCGAAGCTGTTCTGCCTCTCGACGCAGGCGATCAACTACTTCGTCCAGAAGGGCGGGTTCAAGCACGGCACGCCCGACGACCTGCCACCGGCGCGACGCGAGAAGTACGACCAGCATGGCCGCAACTCGCAGGTACTCATCAAGACGTTGGCGAACTGAAGAACCCACCCCCTGCAGGATTAGGGGAGTAAGATCAACGTGCCGCTCAGGTTCAGCGAATTGCGCAACTCTTTCTCCCCTCCCTGCAGGGAGGGGCCGGGGATGGGTTCTTCTCGCTGGCAAACTCTACCGGTTATTCTGGCGATTCCCTCAATCCTCACATCCCCTACAGCCCTTCCCCTGCCCTCTCTCTCGCGCTCGGGCCGATACCCCCTCTCACCACAACCGCGAGGGTGTCCCAATGGTCACGTTTTACCTGCTACCGCCGCGCAAGTGCCTTGAACAAGCCGTGAGTGACCTGTTCGCCAAACTGCTCCCCGGGTTGCCACTCCCGGCGGATGCGTGGGACGCGATGGCCGGGCAACTCGCAGCTCTCGGAGGATGGGCCGACAGCGTGTTTCTCGTGCCCCGCGACGAGCTACCCGACAGCGAACCGAACGCGGCGCTCGCGGAGTGTTACGGCGCCGAACCCGGTGACCGGGTAGTCGATGTAAGCCTCTCTCGCGCGGCGCGGTCGTGGGTCGTGACACAAGCCGACGTTTCCGGCGCTGCGACGGCGCGATAGGATGAATGCATCGCGGCACGCCATTTTCGCGCCACGAACACCAGCACACGAAACCCCAACATATGAGCGATTCCCTCGACACAAGCGACGACTGGGCGGAACTGGCCCGCGAACTGGAGCGGGACAAGCCGCCCGCGCCGGCCCCCGTCGAAGCAACTGACGCGCGCCCGGAAGACTCCGAGACTCCGCCCGAAAGCGAAGACGCCGAGGGTGCGGAGTTCGAGGATTCCGAAGAAGCACCGGTCGGCGAAGCCGGCACCGAAGGCGACGGCGCCGGTGGAACCGGACGGAAACGGCGGCGGCGGCGGCGCCGGCGCCGCAAGGGTGCCCCGGGCGACACACCGGTCGCGGGCGCGACCGATGACGAGGGCGAAGCAGAGACCGAGGCCGACGAAGAAACCGCTGCCGAACCGGTCGCGGAGACTGAAGACTTCGACGCACCCGCTGGTGAAGAGGTGGAAGACTTCGACGGCCAACCGGTCGCGCTCGCGGCCGAGGAAGACACGGCCAACGACGTTCTCCGCGAACTGATCGCCACCTGGAACGTGCCGTCGTGGGACAGCATCGTGAGCGGGTTGTACCGACCCAACTGAAGCGTCTCAAGTCGAAGACATGAAAGCCGACGTCTCGTCCTCGACTTGAGACTTGGGGATCTGCGACCTGGAGCTGATATGGCGGACGCGATTATTGACGTGGTGGGCGTGGACGAACTCCCACTCATCGTCGAGATGTACAACCAGATCTTCCGGCCCGCGAAGACGATCGAGTCATTCCGGCGCCGGTACATGGGGCGGCACAACGTTCTCCAACTCGTCGCCCGCGTGAAGGACAAGCCAGCCGGTTTCTTCCTCGGTTTCGAGCTGAAACCGGACACGTTCTTCGCGTGGTTCTATGGCGTGATGTCGGACACGCGCCGCCTGGGCATCGGCTCCCAACTCATCGAAGCGGCGCAAAGTTGGGCGGCGCAGCACGACTACGAAACGATCCGGCTGGAGTGTCACAACACCCACCGCCCGATGCTCCACCTCGCCATCGAACTCGGCTACGATGTCGTCGGCCTCCACTGGGACGCCGACCGTGTCGATAACCTCATCATGTTCGAGAAGAGCCTTTCGAGCCGGCGCTAGGAGTTAGCAGTCAGAGAACAGAAAAATACAAGAAGACGAAACCAGGCCGGGCGACTGCGGTCGCGCGGTCTTTGCGTTTCCCTCCGCCCTCTGTTCTCTGTACTCTGACCTCTATCCACTAAGTGGCGGGGACTGTCGATGCGTGGCGTCGTTACTGTGATCCTGGCCGGCGGGCGCGGCACTCGGCTCGAACCACTGACGCGTGATCGCGCGAAACCGGCCGTCCCGTTCGGCGGGCTGTACCGCATCATCGACTTCACCCTCTCCAACTGCATCAACAGCGGGCTGCGCCGCGTCCTCGTGCTGACGCAATTCAAGTCGCGCAGTTTGGACCGGCACATTCGCCACGGGTGGGGGTTCCTCAGTTCGGAACTCGGCGAGTCGGTCGAAGTGCTCCCGCCGCAACAGCGGGTCGACGAGACGTGGTACAAGGGCACCGCCGACGCCATCTATCAGAACATCTACTCGCTGGAACGCGAGCACGCCGAACACACGCTGATCCTCGCCGGCGACCACATCTACAAGATGGACTATGGGCACATGATCCGTGCCCACATCGACCGCAAGGCCGATGTGACCATCGGGTGCATACCCGTGCCGCTCGACGAGGTTCGGCACTTCGGCATCATGCAAACCGCGTCTGACGACCGCGTCGTGAACTTTCTGGAGAAGCCCAAAACCGCGCCGCCGATGCCCGGCGATCCGGACCACGCGCTCGGCTCGATGGGCATTTACGTCTTCAAAACGCGGTTGCTGTTCGAACTGCTCTGTCAGGACGCCGCGAAGACCGGCAGCGACCACGACTTCGGCAAGAACATCATTCCGCAGATGATCGAAAGCGGACAGAAGGTGATCGCGCACCGGTTCCTCGACCAGAACCGCAAGGCAGTGCCGTATTGGCGCGACGTGGGCACGCTCGACGCCTATTATCAGGCGAGCATGGACCTGGTCGCGGTCGAGCCAGTGCTGAACATGTACGACACGACGTGGCCAATCCGCACGCTCCAGCCGCAGTTGCCGCCGCCGAAGTTCGTGTTCACCGGTGAAGGCCCACACGGGCACGCGCGCCGCGGCGAAGCGCTGGACAGCATCGTGTGTGCCGGGAGCATTGTGTCCGGCGGGCACGTGCGGCGCAGCATCCTCTCGCCACGAGTGCGTGTGAACAGTTACGCGGTGGTGGAAGACTCGATTCTGCTCGATGGCGTGGATGTGGGGCGCTACTGTCGCGTGCGGAAGGCGATCATCGACAAAGACGTGAAGCTCCCGCCGTACACGGTGATCGGCTACGACCTGGAGTTCGACCGGCGCCGCGGGTTCACCGTGACCGACCTCGACGTGGTGGTGGTGTCGAAGAACGAACCGCCCGAGACATTCCAGGCGCCGAATCCGTTGCCGAATTGACGTGCGGGGAACCCGCTCCCCCTCGGGTCGCGACTAACCAACCAATCCCATCCTTCGAGGTTGTTATGATTCGCTCCGCACTGTCGGTCGTCTGCGTTCTCGCGCTCACCGTCTCCACTCGCGGCGCCGACGAGGCGAAGGGCGCGAAGGCCACGCACACCGTTTACGACGCGTACTTCGAGAAGAACACCTCCGGGTTCAAAGGCGACGCGACCTACATCGCGCTGACCAGCAAGGAGGGATTCGAGAAGGTGTTCGCGGCTCGGCCGCCGCTGGGCGCGAAGAAGCCGGTGATGCTCGCGGTGGACGTGTTCGACAAGCACTTCGTCGCGGTCGTCGTGAAGCGCGGCCCCGCGATCACGACCTACACGGTGGAAGCGGTGACGCTGGACAAAGACGGCATCGTGTACGTGCAGTACAAGGCAGCGGCCGGGGTTGCCGGAACCGCGAACTTCGCCAGCCCGCTCATCGTGAGCGTGGCAAAAGAGGGCGCGAAGAAAGTGGTGTTCATCGAGAACGGCAAGGCCGTCGGCACGTCGGATGTGAAGTAAACAGAAAGCAGATCGGCCACAAAAAAGCGCACAGGGCACACAAGAGAACCAAGACAGATAAGAACAGAGTTTGAATTGATTTCATGATAAACACCACTGGAACCGCTGAGAGACGCGCAATCGTCTGATAAAGCGGTGAGAGTCACGTTGTTCCGCGACGCGGGGTCACAGCCATGACCGACTTGTCCGTCACGCTCGGCCGGTTGACGCTTCGCAACCCAGTGCTGGTCGCGAGCGGCACCTTTGGTTACGCGAAGGAAATGACCGCGTTCGTGGACTTCGCGAAACTCGGCGGCGTCATCCCCAAGACCGTGACGCACGCGCCGCGTGCCGGGAACAAGCCGCCGCGCACGGTCGAGACAGCGTCTGGCATGCTCAACGCCATCGGCCTCGACAACGACGGCCTCGAACACTTCCTCACACACCACCTCCCCTACCTTCGCACGCTCGCGACCGCGATCGTCGGGAACATCGCGGGCAAGAGCGAAGACGAGTTTGTCGCGATGGCCGCAAGGGTTCATGAGTCGCGCCAGGGTTTGAGTGCGTTAGAGCTGAACCTGTCGTGTCCGAACGTGGCCGGTGGGACCGACTTCGCGAGCGACCCGGAATTGACGAAGCGTATCGTGCGTCGCTGTCGCGACGTGTGCCCGGACCTGCCGCTCATCGCGAAGCTCACGCCGAATGTCACCGACATTACTCTGATCGCGCGGGCCGCGGCTGACGGTGGCGCCGACGCGGTCAGCGCGGTGAATACGTTCGTGGGAATGGCGGTCGATTGGCGGAAACGCAAGCCGATCTTGGGCAACGTGACCGGTGGCCTGAGCGGTCCCGCGATCAAGCCGCTGGCACTGCGCGCGGTGTGGCGAATCGCACAACTGAAGGCGATTCCGGTGATCGCTGTGGGCGGAATCGCGACCATCGACGACGTGATGGACTTTCTCGTGGTCGGCGCGACCGCCGTGCAGATCGGCACCGCGAACTTTTACGACCCGACCGCGAGCATGAAAGTCGTGGACGCGCTGCCCGGTGCTCTGGAAACGCTCGGTGCGGGCAGCGTGTGCGAAGTCGTCGGAACGTTGAAGGTTTGAGGTAGTCCGCCGCTCCGCGGCGGTGTCTTTGATTTCTGCTGGTGTGTGTTTCTGGCCCACGCCACAACAGAGAAGACCGCCGCGGCGCGGCGGACCACGTTTTGGGATCCTACGCGGCGCGGTTCGCGAAGTCGAAAGCGAGGATGTCGTCGCCGTCTTCCTCATTCGCGTCCGTTGTCGCGGTGGCCCACGGCAACTCGCTTTCGTCTACTTCTAGCGGTTCGGGCATGTCCGCTTCGAGTAGCACTGCGGCCATGCGCTCAACTTCCTCACGGAGGGCGGCGAGTTCCGCAGGGATCGCGGGCGGCGCGAGGTCGCTCACCGCCATCGCCATCGGGATCACGTCGTCGCCTGCGTCCGGTGCGCTGGTGAGGCGAACTTCGCGAGCGATCAGGGATTCTTCGCGCCGAGCCAGGTCCGCTTCGAGATGTTCGCGCTCGGTGTGCCAGCGCATCTCGAACGCGACCAGTTTCGACTGCCACGCTTCGAGCCGCAGCCGAAGTTGCCACAACCCGTAAGCGTCCTCGCGACGACGCCCGTCGGCGCGGCCGAGGCGCTGTTCGCGGGCGTCGAGTTCGGCTTCGCGGTGCCGCAGCGTACGTGCGAGGTGTTCCATTTCCAGAACGGTCGCGCGCTCGGCTTCTTGCCACCCGGCGCGGGCCGCGGCGAGTTGGCTGAACTGTTCCGCGAGCACGCGCCGGCGGTCGTTCAAGCCGTCCTTGTCGCGCGCCACGGTGGCGAACAGCGCCGTAACCGTGACCCGCTCGACGTTCAACCGGTCCTCTTTCTTGGCCAGTTCGTTTGCCCACACGACGAGGTCGCGGTCGGTGGCGCGGTCGAGCGCGACGCGTAACTCCAGAGGCGGTTCGCCTGCGGTGGTCGGGGCGAGCGCCTCACGCCGCAGTTGCTCGCGCTGGCGCTCGAGTTCATCCACCACCTGCCGGGCATTGCGCGCCCGCGAGTCGAGAGCGGCGGTTTCTTCGCGGAGCGACACGATTTCTTGTTGGAGTCGGGTCTTGAGGTCAGCTTCGCCCTTTTCGCGCGCCGCGAGGTCCGTGGCGCGGGCATCGAGGGCGGCGGCCTGGGACGCGTGGAACCGGTTCACCTCGTTCCATTCGTCGGCGAGTCGCTTCTGGCGCGCGGCGAGTTCGGTCCACGCGGCGCGCTGGCGGTCGCGGTCGGTCGCGGAGGCGGCGTTGAAGTTCGACTGAGCCTCGTTGAACCGTGCGACGCGTGCGTCAATCGCCTGACGGTCGGCGTCGAGTTGCGCGCGGGCGGTGTCGAGTGTGTGCCGGAGGCGGCGCGCCAGGCGCGCCCCGAGCTTGCGGGCACGGCTCCGTTCGCAGTCGGCGGTGCGGTGCGCGGCGCGGGCCTCCGCGAGCAACTGGTCCCGTTCGCACTCGTTCTCTGTGTGTGCCATGCCACAACCCCGCTACCGACGGAATAACCCTCACTGCTTATCGGCGCACGGGGCGTTGTTACTGAAGATGAAGGGTTCAGAACGGCGGTCAGCACACTTGAGATGAGCAAAGGAGAGATGAAACGGACAAGCCCCGCGACCGCGTCCGCAGGGCTTCGGGGGCCTGGTTTGGCTTACGCGTACTGGTCGATCAGTTTTGCCAGATCGTCGGGCGAGAGGACACCGCTCTCCGTGTGAACCGGGGTGTCGCTACCCTTAAAGAACAGAATGCGGGGGATCGTCATCACGTCGTACTTAACGGCGAGGTTGGGGTTCTCGTCCACGTTCAACTTGCCCACCTTCACCTTGCCGGCGAACTGATCGGCGACGGCATCGATGGTGGACGCGAGCCGGCGGCACGGGCCGCACCAAGGCGCCCAGAAGTCCGCGACGACGAGGGTTCCGCTGGTCACGTGGTCGTTCCAGTTACCCTCGGTGAGTTCGATTACGTTCGGGCTGGCCATACGCGAGTCCTCAGTTGGAATTGTGGGAGCGTCCGCAACCCGAAGGGCGGTTCATATCCCATTCTACTCGGAAAATTGTACCAGACCAACGGTCTGCCCTTACGCTTGGAATCAGGGGTGAGGGGCATGGGGTCAGGGGCCAGACAAGACCGGACTCGGAAGTAACCCGTTTCTGCGCTTTCCTTGCCCTCGACCCCTTGCCCCTCGCCCCTATGTGCCGCTAAGAATGGTGTGTCCTCGGCATCGCCGACCGGCGTGGCCCTATCGTCTAGTGGCCTAGGACACTGCCCTTTCAAGGCAGGAACTGGAGTTCGAATCTCCATAGGGTCACCTGTTCAAGTGTACGGGTAGAGACGGGAGCGGACAGAAGCGGACGGGATGCTTGTACTTCAAGCACTTCGTTCGAGTTTGTCCGCTCCTGTCTTTTCGCGTCCGCTCCCGTCTGCGCCTGATTTTGCGCCCCGTCTGCGCCTGATTTTGCGCCGCTTTGAACAGCTTTTGCGAAGTGGTCTTCTGTCGTCTGCAGGTAGTGTTCATTGGCTACGGCGACGCTGTTCCCAAGCCACCCGCACACGACGTGCGCGGGGAATTTATTCGCGAGGTCCGTCTGGCACGCGGCACGCATGCCGTGAAACAGCCGCGGCCACGGCGTGATCCCGGCCCGGAGAACGATCCTGAGCATTTGCGTCCGCCAGTTCGTCGTCTGGCCGTTCCCCTGTCCGCCGTCGGCGCGGTTCCGCGCGATGACTTGCACTTGCCCGGGTTCGGCGGCTTCAAACGCATCGCGCAAGTACGGGTACACCTCCGGGAAGATCGGGACTAAACGCTGCGACTTGCCTGCGTACCCTTCCGTCTTTGGTGAGCGAACCACGAACCTGTTCCGATCCCAAAGGACGTCGCCCCACGTTAGCGCCAGATGCTCACTCGGGCACCGCAAGCCAGCGTACCGCGACAGCGCGACGATGAGGCGCCATTCGACAGACGGACACGCTTCAAGCACTTTGCCAACAGTCTCGACAGATACGTACTCCTGTCGATCAGGGTTCCCGCGTGTTGCCACCTTCACGGCGCCAAACGGATTCGAGGTGATGATTCTCCGCCGCACAGCGTAAGCAAGGTATTGCTTCGCGCGCCCCGCGTGTCTTCTGGCGGTGTTCGTCGCCAAGTCGTGTTCCAGCAGCTTGCGATAGAAGTTCTCCGCGTCGGCTTCCGTTAGCGCGGTAACGGCTTTCGCCTCTCCGAAAAACTCGACCATCTTCTTTCCCGTCTGGTCGAGGTTTGTCGCGGTGCCCGCCTTCACGTCGGTCCGCGCAGACTTGTACTCCGCAATGAGCGCGCCGAGTGTTGCCACAGCCACAGCCGCACGCGGTTCGACCAGCCCGGCCGCCGCGAGTTTGTCGCGGAGCTTGTCCCCGATTGACGAAAGCCAACTCGCGCTATCCTTTGGAATCGGTTGTCCGCCGATCTTCGCGCCCAAGAGCGCTTCGACGTGACGACAGATTGCGTCAGCCGACTTGCGGTCGAGTTGCCCCAGTCTGATAGCGCGCCGCGCGCCGTCGCCACCAACGAACTGGATCCGGCGACGGCCGCCAGGGTCATTGATTACGCTTGCCATGCGGTCACCTCAGGAGTTGAAATCGGAACCATGATACCACGCCGGACAGCGCTCCGTCCGTCCGGGTTCAGATGCGTGAAAAAGAGGGGGGGATACCCCCTGGAATATTGTCCCTATTGTCACTGGCGGTACAAAAACGCCGTGATTTACAGCGATTGAGGCAGTGACAATCGAAAGTTGATTGTCACTGTTGATGTCACTGAAGGCCCTAGAGATCGTCACTCCGCAAACCCAGTTGGATGCCGTAGGTGGCCTGGATTTTCTTGAGGACGTCTAGCGCGTCGAGTGGGAACCGGCGTTCGCCGTTGGACCGTTCACCCGGCGCCAGGCCGTACACCCTCAGCCGCGCGGTCACGGCCCGCGGCCCCCAGCGGCCGAAGGTACACTCATCGCGTTCCTTCGCGCGGGTCAGTAACTCTCCACTGGTCGGAGGGCTAAACGCGACGAGTCGTTCCGCGAGTATCTCAAGAAGAACTTCGTCGGCTTCGGGCACTTGATCGTCCTTCGCGGACGTCACGCTCGCGAGCGCGTGCGCCTGCATTCGCGCGAGTAGATCATCAACGCCGCGTTCTTCGAACCACGCGCCGAGCGCGAGCAGCGGTTGCCAGAGTTCGGAGTTGCGGTTGCTGATTCCGGCCGGAACCACGTCGCGCCGGTTCGCGAGCGCCAACCACGTCGGGCCGTGTTCGAGCGCGAGAACGTGAAGATCGTCGCGCACCGATTGCCACTTGCCCGGCTGTTCGTCGATGCGGAACTTCGTCGATTCCGAACCGGCCGGTGCCCGGAACATCGCGATTGGAATCGCCCTACTCGACAGCGTCGGCGGAACGTCACCGATACTCGCGATAGCCTTTGGGCCGTACACCTGGAAGTCGCACGGTTGGTACTTGTCGTTGACCAGTTCGTTCCGCGTCGCCCGTCCACCGCGCCGGTTACCGGCGAGCAAGATGCTTTGGATCTCCATCTGCGCCGGGTCACTCGACTTCAGCCGCTCGGCTTCATCAAGCAGCAGCACCCCGCCGCGGTGATGCAGCGTCCTGAACACGACGCTGGCGGACACGTTCGAGGAACTGAACGGTCGAAGCACCATCCGCTGTAGCACGTCGAGGACGCGACTTTTGCCACTCCCCAGCGGGCCGACGATTCGCAGGTACGGCACACTATCCCACGCCGAATAGACGTAGCTCAATACCGTCCACAGCGCGAGCGTATCTTCTGCTCCCTCCCGCGAATCGGGCGCGAAGTCGAGGTGTCTTCGGATCCGGGCGCGAACGTCCCAGTAGAGCGCTTTGGGTTCCGGCGTGGGCGCGCCGCCAAGCCACGCGGCACGCGACGCCGAAGACCACGCCGGTTGAATACTGGCGTCTGGCGCGCCCGGATCCGGCGCCACGAACAGCGCGGAACCGTCGGGCAACGTCAACCGTTTCGGCGCGTCGATAGCCTCACGCTTGCCGTCAGCCCAGCGAAGATACGTCCGCCATTTCGCCGCGAGCGTGTCGCCTTCGGCATGCGCGACGGCCACAGTGATGCCGCTCACGTCGGCGGTGTGCAGTAGCTCGGGACGAACGACTTGCGACACGTCGATTTCCTCCGTTGGCGTTGCCGCGGCCGTTGTGCCGGCGGAGTTCTCGCGCGCCGCAATGTCGAGTAGTTCGGCTTCGATGTCGTTCGGGCACACGCCCGGAAACTTCTTGTGGACATCGTCGGCGAACTTCTTGCGGGCTTTTTCATCTGATAGGTTCAGGCTGTGCAGCGCCAGTGCTACATCGCCCACCCTGACAGTGACGCGATGTTTTTTCCCGTCGCGGACGGCTTCAATCTTCAGTTCTGGGGGCATGGGTTATCCCTTCCTTGAAGTAGTGGTGAGGTTCGCACGCCGAACGTCGGCAACGTGAATGGTTCGTTCGACGTCTTCACGGGTCGCGCCGGATTGGACCCAAGCGCGTAGGTCTTTCACGCCCGCTGGCGGTGTGATGGTTCGCACGTCGCGATGGTGCAGCACCAAAATTGAAGCCAGTGCTTCCGCACCGCGAACGCCGGGTTCGTCACGGTCCGCGACTAGCGCCACGCACGCGGGCCGTTGGGCACGCACAAGCGCGACGATGTGAGACGTTCCGCCCGAACAGCTAGGCCGCCCGACCGTGGCCGTGAACCCGACAGAGTGCGCCGCAACCGCATCACTCGCGCCTTCGCAGACGAGCAACGTCTTGCCGGTCACGTCCAAGTCGAGGGGCAGGAACAGCCCTTCACGGCCCCCAGAAACGGAGCACTTCGCGCCATCGACGGCGCGTAAGCGGATGCCGCACACGCGACCGCTCGCGGGATCCGCCATCGGGAACGTGTGCGCGTCGTGACTGCACGACCACCCGACGCGGAAGGCGTTCAAGTTTGCCACGCTGACGCCGAGCTGCGCCGCAAGTTCGTCGAGTTGATCGGCGCTTGCGGCTTCTTGGTAGCTTGTCGCAAGCGGCGTGAAGTCGGGCGCCGCGCTGCGGATCCGCAACACCACGGCGCGCGGCGTCTGCGGTCGCGGTGCGTCGGTGAGACGATGCAGGAACCCGCCGTTCTTAGTGGGCCTGGCGCTCTCCGCGCGCATGCAGATTGCAACCGCCCCATCTGCGGAAGTCGAACACCAATCTGTATGCCCGCAGATCGGACAAGGGCGCTCTCGGTTGACGCGGCGCCATGTCGCTTCGGTCGGAGTCATCGCGTGCCCTCCGCGGCGGAGGGGACAGCGCGCGACGCAAGCCAGGTCGTCAACGTTGGGAGGTAATACAAAACGCGACGGCCGATCTTGAGGCGTCCCAGCGGTTCGCCAGCGTCCGCGAGACGACCCAAAGTTTTCGCGCTCAGGCCAGTCAGCCGTGCCGCTTCGCACTGGTCAACCGCCAGCACTTCGGATGTGGGCGCCGTCGGCGCGGGGCGGATGTCAGCGATCATTGCGCGCCCCCTTTTCGTCAGGGGCGCGCGGCGGGAACTCGACACAGGCGCCGAGTTCCGCAAGCCGTCTTTCGGTGAGTCGCTCCAATACCAAGTCGCCCGCGCGATGCGCGGCGAACAGGGTCGCGAGCAACACCAGTACGCTGTCGAGCGGGTCGGGCGGTTCGCCCTTCGATGTGTAGGACACTTGCGTTCCTCCGCAGTGGGTTCGGGCGCGGTGTGCGGCCCTCACCGATTGCGGAGGTTCACGGGCAGAACCCGTGAGCGCCTACGATTCGCAGGGAAAGATTCTCGTGAGCGCTCATGAACGTGCGGGAGCGCTCACCGCTTCCGTCGTCGGGGTGCGTCGTCGTCACGGTCGCGGTCGTCGTCGGCGCGGTCGTCGTCTTCATGATCCGCGATCAGGCGCGCGAGTTCGTCCCGGTCGGGGATTGCGGAAAGCATCGTGTCCGTTAGCCGAACGGTTCTGACCGAACCGGGCCGTAGTTTCTGGCGCGCTTCCGAGAACGTCCGCCACGCGTCAGACTCCGACACGCCGCCTTCCGATGCGCCAATGACTTTTGCGATACCTCGCACGGTCATGGCGTCAGGATTCGCGCGGGCGTGCGCCGCGAGATACTCACGAACGAGAACGTTGGCTTCGGCCGCTGGTATGCGGCGCTTCGGGGTGGGCTTCATCTCGACGGGTTTCGCCGCATCGTCAGCCGGATCCGGTTCGCCCCCGACAGGTGCGGTCGCGTCGAGGTGCGGCGCGTCATACAGTAGCCCGACCGCGAACGGTTGTCGGTACTCCGCCGCGAACACCAGCGCGGCCGCGACATCGTCCGGTTGCGGGCGGTGACACCATTCCGACAGCGCGGCGGGATCAACGCCCAGACGTTCGGCTTCAGCCTTCAGGCGCGCCGGAAAGTCGGCAGCGTGACGCACGCACCACGCGGACAGGACGCGTTCGGCGTGTCGTTCCAGTGCGGCACGCACGGCCGGTGCTTCGGCGGGATGCTCACTGAACAGCTTGTTGAGCAGCGTAAGGGCACCACTGCCGTCGGCGCTCAGAAGTGCGGACGCGAGCGCGGCGGGGAACCCGGTGCCACTGGTGCAACCTGGCGGGCATTTGGCAGCGATGGCGGCCGCGCTAGCGTCCTCGAACAGTGGCGCGAGCGCTTCGGCCGAAAAGCCGCAATCCCACGCGAGCAACAGCGACGTTATCGATTCGTCGAAAGGCTTGCGCTTCTCGCGGAACTCGCGCGTCAGGTCGTCGAGGAAGGCTTGTAGCGAACGAAGTGCGGACACGCCCGCGAACGGGTCTAGTGTCATGGTGTGTACCCTTGGCGCGGGCCGGTCGAACCGGCGCCCTCAGGGTACGAAAGGCGCCGGCACGACCGCGTTGGGCATACGGAGAGCAAGACCGCACACCACCCGACGTAAGCACCATCGGCGCACCGGCGGGCGGAGTCGCGATATTCTTGTGCCGCGGCGCCGCGTGAGTGACGTCGAAAGTGACGTCGGAGTGCCGCGCCAGTACCGTTCCAGTGACATGGGCAGTGACCATGAATAATCGGAATCTCTCTCTAGAACGCTAGTATTTCAAGCACTTCAGAGGTGGTTCCGATTATGCAGTGACGTTGAGTGACGTTCTACAGGGTAGGGGTAGGCTGACTTTTCACGCGGCGGTTCCGGTCGGGGTCATTGCGTTGTGACGGTTGTATCCCCTTTGAATCATTCTGAAAACTGCTTGAATATTTCTCTCCGGGGGCATATGGTCTTTTCATGTCGAGGTCGGAGAATAACAACCCGTACCACCCACTAGCGCCGGTCGGTTGTGCCGGATTTCACTAGAGTGGCAATCGCGTCCTTGATGTGTTCGGGGAGCGTGTCCCACGCATCGACGACGCGGGCGAGGGCGCCGGATTCCGCGCCGCCCGTGTCGCGGAAGCTGGTTTCCTCAGGGGGTTTCGATGTATGTTCGAATCTCCATAGGGTCACCTCGTTCCCCAAGCCCACGGACCAAGTCCGTGGGCTTTTCCATAGGGGTTTCTCAATGTTCGGTCTCCCGATGTGGGCCGTGTACGTTATCCTCGCCGGGCTGGCGTGGGGCACCTACGTACCCCTCATTTTCTTCGGCGGGCAGATGCTCAGTCCCCTCGGCCCGCAGGGGCAGGTGGTCGGCATCGGCGGGCGCCTCGCGTCCATTCTGTCGGTCGGGGTCGCGTACACCGTGATGGCAGTGGCGATTCCGGTTGCCCTGATGGCGACCCGCGACGACGCCCGTCCGGACTGGCGCACGGTTGGCTTGGTGTTCAGCGGTCTCGCGGGCATGGCCGGCGCGATCGGCGCGATTTGCGTCATCTTCGCCAGTAAGGCCGCGGTCGATGAAGCCAAGTTGGATGGCGTGAACCCGGCGACGTATCGCGTCTACATCGCACCGCTCATCTTCTGCCTCGCGCCGCTCATCAACACGCTCCTCAGCCTTGTCTGGCACCCGAACGCGAAGACGGGTGAGTGGGCCGTCTTTCACTTCGACATGCCGGGGTGGAAGTTGTGGGTCGGGGTCGCGCTCGTCGCGGTCGGCACGTTCCTCGTGCTGAAGTCGAAAGAAGATGCAGAAGCGTCGAAAGCCAAACCGCCAACGCCACCCCCGGCGCCGACCGACGGCACAGGGCCTAAACCCGCGCCCGCACCATGAGCCCCGAAGAAGCTGTAACGCGACTCAACACGGTCCTCGCGCACGCCTGGATGATCCGCACGTTCCTGAAACACGCGGACGAGATCCAGGAGAACGAAGACATGCTCGACGTGCCGCGGACGCTTTACGACAGCATCCGCGCCGTCGAACCCGCGTTCCAGCGCGGCGATCTCGGCGATTTCCTCCGTCGCTTGAAAGGCAAACTGCCGAAACTCCGCCGTGCCGCGGAGTATTTCCGCGACCACTTCAAAGAGTTCTCTCCTCACACCAATTTCGAGATGGCTTCCGCGAGTTTGCTTGGCGTGGTGCGCCACCTGGAAGAGATCTTCGCTGCGGTCGATTGGAATGAGGTCGCGGCGCTCATCAAGGCGAGCGGGGAGCGTCAGCCCGCTGATTCTTCGTCACATCAGGTGGCTGACGCCCCCCGCTCGCCTCAAGCAATCGATCCCCTCGAAGACATCGAAATTCCCGAAGTTTGATTGAGCCGGTTGCGTCGCCGCTCCCGATGTTGCCGCTTTTCCTGATCAGGAAAGGGGGAGGGAATGTTGCGCGCACCCTATTGACATCAGAGAGTGTTACACAAATGATCGGATGATCCCGACGAACTCCAGGTAACAGGCGGCTCCATGTCCGGCACGGGGCCGTTCCAGACGTTTGCCCTTCAGGAGGCGCTATGGAAACGACGTTCCTGGTCTGCGCAACTCTCGGTGGCACGCTACTCGTAATTCAACTCATCGGCACCCTGATTGGGTTCGGGGGCGACCACGACTTCGACCACGGGGGCGACGGCGGTCACGGGACCGACGCTCACGGGAGCGACTGGTTCCTCGGCGTTCTGACCATCAAGACCGCGACCGCGGCGCTCACGTTCTTCGGGATCGGCGGGAAAATCGCCCTCAACGCCGGGGCGACCGAGATGGCGGCACTCGGGGTCGCGGTTGGGGCTGGAGTCGTCGCTTTGTATCTAGTCGCGGCGCTGGTCCGGTCGCTGCACAAATTGAAGGCCGACGGGACCGCCCGCATCGAGCGATCCGTTGGTTCCCCCGCGACGGTCTACCTTCGCATTCCCGGCGAGCGGGCCGGGGCCGGGAAGGTCCACCTGAACCTTCAGAACCGCACCGTCGAGTACCAGGCGATCACGCCGGGTCGCGAACTGCCGACCGGGGCGCAAGTCAAGGTCATCGCGGTCGTCAACGCCGACACGGTCGAGGTCGAACTCGCGTGACGCGGGTTGTCCCATCGTATCTGTCATTTCCATGTCACACACCCGGAGTCTCCCCCATGTTCTCGCTCACCCTGTTCGCACAGTCCAAATCGCAGTCCAGTGCCGACGACAATAGCAACCTCTGGTTCGTGATCGCCGCCATCGCGATAGCGGTGGTGCTGTTCAGCTTCGTGTTGTTACTCGTCAATAGGTACAAGCGGTGCCCCAGTAACCGCGTGATGGTGATCTACGGCAAGACCGGCGGCGGAAACGCGGCCAAGTGCGTTCACGGTGGCGCGGCTATGGTCTGGCCGCTGATCCAGGACTACGCGTACCTGAACCTCGACCCGATCCAAATCGAGGTGCCGCTCAAGGGCGCGCTCTCGATCGAGAACATTCGCGTCAACGTGCCCAGCGTGTTCACGGTCGCCATCGGCACCGACCCGCAGACCATGCAGAACGCCGCGATCCACCTCCTCGGGTTGGACACCAACGACATCAAGCAGCAGGCCGGCGACATCATCTTCGGACAGTTGCGTCAGGTCATCGCGTCGATGAAGATCGAGGACATCAACCGCAACCGCGACCAGTTCCTGGAAAGCATTCAGCAGTCTCTGGAACCGGAACTGAAGAAAATCGGCCTCGTGCTCATCAACGTGAATATCACCGACATCACGGACGAGAGCGGGTACATCGAGGCCATCGGGCGGAAGGCCGCCGCAGTCGCGATTCAGCAGGCCAAGATCGACGTGGCGGAGCAAGAGAAGAAGGGTCAGATCGGTGTGGCGGAAGCCGAGCGAGAGCGTGCCATCTCGGTAGCGAACGCGACGAAGGTTCGCGAGATCGGCACACGCGAAGCGACCCGCGAACAGGCGATCAAGGTCGCCCAACTCGACAAGGACCGGCAGGTCGGCGAACAGACTGCGCTGCTCGAACAGGGAACGCTCATCAAGGAATCGCAGCGACAACAGGCGATTCGCATTGCCGAACTCGACCGTGACCAGAAGGTCGGCGAGCAACAGGCCGCGTTCGAGCGCGAATCACGCATCGCCGAAGCCGACCGCGACAAGCGCGTGCGGTTGGCCGAAGCAAACGCGACCGCAATCGGCGGCGAAACGACATCACAAGCCATCATCGCTGGGGCGCAGGCCACGCTCGCGGTGAAGAACGCCGAGGCGTATCAGCTTTCTGAAACGAAAAAGCGAGAAGCCGAAGCCGCGGTTCTCGAAGCGCAGAACAAGGCAATGGCGCGGGCCGCGCTGGCACAGGCGGAGAAGATCGAAGCTGAACAGCGGGCGGCGCTCGAAGCGCCGGCGAAGGCGCAGAAAGCGAAGATCATCGTGGACGCGGAAGCCGCCGCGGAGCGGGTGAAGCTCGAAGCGCAAGCCGCCGCCGCAACGATCTACGCGAAGCTCGAAGCCGAGGCTCGCGGCCAGTACGAGATTCTGGCGAAGAAGGGCGAAGGGTTGAAGAAGATCATCGACGCGTGCGGCAGCCCACAGGCCGCATTCCAGTTGCTGATGCTCGAACACATGGACGCGCTCGCGGAGGCCAGCGCGAAGGCCATCTCGAACATCAAGTTCGACAAGGTGGTAGTGTGGGAAGGCGGCGGGAACGCGAACGGCACGTCGAGCACCGCGGCGTTCCTCAAGGACATGGCCCGGATGATGCCGCCGATGATGCAAGTGATGAAGGACATCGGCGGCGTGGAGGTGCCGGAGTACCTCGTGAAGCTCACCGGCGACACGCCCGCACCGCCAAGCGCCAACGGCACGCCCGCGGCCGTTGCGGGTGCCACGGGGTGATTCTTGTAGGGTGGGTCAAGGCTTTGCGCAGGCCCACCAGCGTCACCAAGCGCCAGAGCGGAAGATCGCAGCCACCGTTTTTCGCTCTGGCGCCTGGTGTCACCTGGTGCGCCTGCGCAAAGCCTTGACCCACCCTACAAGAAGGACACAAATCACAGGCACTTCAGGAACGCGACCAAGTCCTTCTTCTCGTCGTCGGTCAGCTTCGTTTCCAGCACCAGGTTGAAGAACTCGACCACGTCTTCCAGCGTGAGCAAGCGACCGTCGTGCAGGTACGGCGGGCTGTCCTTGATGCCGCGCAGCGGGAACGTCTTGATTGGGCCGTCCATGTTCGCCGAACGACCCATGACCGTGATCGGTTTGAAGAACCGCTCGGTCTGGAGGTTGTGCATCGTGTTGTCGGTGTAGTACGGCGCCGGGTGGCACGTCGCGCACTTCGCCTTGCCGCTGAACAACACTTCACCGCGCTTCTCGCTTTCGGTTGCTGTCGCGTTGAGTTTGCCGAAGATGTCCAGTTTCGGCGCGGGCGGGAAGTCGAGCAGCGACTGAAACTCGCCCATGAAGTGAACCTGACTGCCGCGTTCGAGGATGCTCACGCCCTTGCGGGTCGCGGCGCCGGGGTCGCCGTCGAAGTACGCGGCGCGCTGCTCGAACTCGGTGAAGTCCTCAATGCTCCGCAGTGAGCGCTGCGAGCCGAAGATGCGCTGCACGTTCACGCCGCGAAGCGACGGCACGTCGATGCGGTGCCGGAATTCGTGCGGGCGGATGTCGCCGACGTTGTGCGTCGCGGCGTTGGTGTGCCCGTTCACGTGACAGTCGAAGCACGTCACGCCACGATGCGCCTTCTCGCTGCGCCGGTCCGCGGTCGCGTTGAACTGCGCCTGCGGGAACGGCGTCACGAGCAACCGAAGCCCTTCGAGCTGTTTCGGGTTCAGAATGTCCTTGAACAGTTCCTCGAAGTTATCACCGGTGACGAGTTTGCCCTTCGACACGTCGCCGAGGTCGAGCCGCGTGGTCAGGTACATTGGTGGCGGGAACTCCGGCAGGAAGTGGTCCGGCAGGTCGTAGTCGAGATCGAATCGCGTGAGGTCGCGTCCTTCTTGCTTCTTGATTTCGTCGATAGTGGATTTGGGGAACAGCATCCCGCCTTCAAAGTGGTTCGCGTGCGGCAGCGGCAAGAACCCGCCGGGGAACAGCCCCTTCTCGCGGATGTCGTTTGGCGACATGCCCGCGAGCGCGGCCCACGTTGTACCGGCGGGGAGCTTCGCGCGCGGGCCTTGTTGCACGGCTTTGCCGCGCGTCATCTTGCCGTCGGCCGCGGCGCGCGCGGCGAGGTCGTAGCGTTCGGCGAGCAGCGCCATGTGCTTCTTCGCCTGATCCGCTTTCGCGGCTTTCATCTTCGCCATCATCGCGGCGAATTCGTTGGCCGCGGGTGGCTGGGCGGCGGCCGGCTGCGCCGCGACGGGCTGCGCGACAACGGGAGGCGGATCGACGGGCTGCGCTCCCGCAGGCGCGCCGGCGGGCACCAGTTGCCACGCCGCGAGCGCGATCAGACCGCCGACGGCGAGCGCCGGCAGCGGCCAGTTGGTGTTACGAACGCGACTCATGGATGATTCCTCGGAGAGGTGAAGGAGTTCGACCGGCACCGCGTCGGCCGACCCGCGAACCTGACGCGAGTTGTACCACGGATCGCGGATGTGGTGAACACGCCAACTTCCAACGTGAACGATAGGGCCGCGATATGCGCCGGAGGTTATCGTCGCCGGTTCCACTCGTCGCGGGCGTACTTCTCGGCGAGCAACTCGCGCGCCTTCTCCAGCGGCACCGGCGCGTAATCGCTTTCGGACCGCCACTCTTCGATGAGCAACCGCTTCGCTTCCTCCACACGAATGGGCAAATTCGCGACGAACTCCGAGTGCGTGCGCTCACGCCGGTATTCCGGCTGGCGCTCGGGCGGGTTGAGGTACTTCGCTACGAGCGCGACATCGAAACCGCAGAGCAGCGTGCCGTGGTGAAGGAAGAACCGTCGTTTCCGTTGTTGCGCGTTACCCGAAAACTTCACGCCGTTCACCGCGAGGTCACTTGTTCCTTCGACCGCCGACGCGACGACTGGTGCGAGTGCGTTCACGACGCGCGCGAGGATGTACCGGTTGGACGCGGGGATTTCGTTCAGTCGTGGCGCGTGATCGTAACTGAGTACGAGGCTGAAACAGAGGCACCCCGGACCGAGGAGAACGGTTCCGCCGCCGCTAGCGCGGCGCAACACCGGCACGCCGTCCCGGGCGCACGCTTGCAGGTTCACGTCGATAACGACCGAGCCACCGGAGCCGACGACAACCGCGTAACTGTGCAGTTCCCAGAGACGCAGGACTTCGCCGCCGGTGTCGGCTTCGGCAGCGACGAGCAGCGATTCATCGAGCGCGAGGTTCGTCGCGGGATCGGGCAGCGTATAATCGAGCAGTTTCATTCAGGCGTTGACGGCAATTAAGGGAAGCGTATTCCAACACCGTTGTTGTACGCGAACGCGAACCGCGAGGTATCCGACGATGTCCTCTCCCCGACTGGCCCACAACGTGTTCTTCAAACTGAAGGACGCTTCGCCCGCGAAAGTGCAAGAGCTGATCGACGCGTGCAAGAAGTACCTGAACGTGCAACCGGGCATCGTGTTCTTCGCGGCCGGTGCGCTGTGTGCGGAACTCGACCGCGAGGTGAACGACCGCGACTGGCACGTCGGGTTGCATCTGGTGTTCGTGGATAAAGCGAGCCACGACGCGTACCAGGACGACGCGACGCACAACAAGTTCATCGACGAGAACAAGCCGAACTGGGCCGGGGTTCGCGTGTTCGACTCACTAGTGTGACGGGTTGCTGGTTTTGTAGGGTGGGTCAGGGCTTTGCGCAGGCCCACCACGCAATACCAACCACGAAGACGGTGGGCCTGCGCAAAGCCTTGACCTACCCTACAAGACACCGCTATGAACCGCGTGCAACCGCACGAAATCGCGAAGTTCCTCCGGTTGTACCGGCTGATCGGCGGACGACTGCGCGCGGTGAAGGTGGTTCACAAGGGTGGTCGCGTGGTCGCGGTGGAGTTCCGCACGCGTGTGCGCGAAGCGATTAGCGACCTGGGCAAAGACCCGCGATATGTGAAACTCCGGTTGCGGCTCGACGGTGTGGAGGAGTTCCGCTTCCAGATGCGCCCGTCGCAACCGAAAGCGAAGATCACCGACGCCCGCATTGGTTACCACAACGGGCTGTTCTTCGTGACGCTCGACTCGGTGGGCCTGGAATCGAGCGAAATGGCGCAGGTGTTCGACTTCCGCGCGAGCGAGGTCTACGCCGCGGGCCGCGAACTTTTCTGGGACGTGACGGAACCGAAGTAGGTGCCGCTTGCCGAGCGGCACGGGGTAGCCTTCGTTGGTGCGAGACGAACACTCCTGAAGCGACAACACACGCAAAGCAGTGCCGCTCGGCAAGCGGCACCTACGACAGCACTCACTTCGCGACGCTGAACTGGTACACCGTCGTCTGCTTGTAGGTCTCGCCTTGCTTCAGGATCACGTTCGACTTGTCTTTCCACTCCGGCTTGTTGATCGAATCGGGGAACTTCTGCGGTTCCATGCAGAACCCGTTGTACTGCTTGTACACCGCGCCGCCCTTACCCTTGTTCGTTCCATCGAGGAAGTTGCCCGAGTAGAACTGCAAGCCGGGTTCGGTGGTCAGCACTTCCAGCACGCGACCGCTCTTCGGGTCGGTGACGCGAGCCGCGAGTTCCGGCCGCGCCGATGTGCCTTTATCTAACACGTAGTTTAGATCGAAGCCGATCGGCTTGCCGCCGGCCTTCTCCAGATCGGTGCCGATCGCCTTCGCCTTAACGAAGTCGAACGCGGTATTCGCGACCGGTGCAATCTTGCCCGTCGGGATGAGCGTGTCGTCGGCCGGGGTGTAGTTCTTCGCGGCGATGATGACCTCGTGGCCCTTGATGTCGCCCGCGTTGTGACCCGCGAGGTTGAAGTAACTGTGGTGCGCGAGATTGCAGATCGTTGTCTTGCTCGTCGTCGCGCGGAAGTCGATCACGAGTTCGTTATTGTCGGTGAGCGTGTACGTCACTTCGACCGCGAGCGCGCCCGGGTAGCCTTCTTCGCCATCAGCGCTAGTTCGTTTGAAAGTGACGCTCGGGCCGGTCGCGGTGAGCGACGGTTTGCCCTGCCAAAACTTCTTGTCGAAGCCCTCTTTGCCGCCGTGCAGGTGGTTCGCGTCGTTGTTCGTGGCGAGCGTGTACTCTTTGCCGTCGAGCGTGAACTTTCCCTTCGCGATACGGTTCCCGCACCGCCCCGCGTTCGTGCCAAAGTACGGATGGCCTCCCAAGTAGCCTTCGAGTTTGTCAAAACCAAGCACCACGTCTGCGAACTTGCCGTCCTTGTCCGGCACGTGCAGTTCGGTGATGATCGCGCCGTAGTCGATGCACTTCAGCGTCACGCCGTTCTTGTTGATGAGCGTGTACTGGTAGACGTTGAGCGTGGCCGGTCCCTTCTTGTCCTTGGGGTCCACGGGCCGGGGCATGACGCCATACTTGGTTTCCTCGAACGACGGTCCGGTGCCGGGTCGCGGTTGCGCGAGCGCGCTGGTGGTCAGCGCGAGCGTGACGGCGATTGCGGGGAGAGCGCGCATGAATGCTCCTGAAGCGGGATAGGGTGGGGACATGGTATCCGAGCGTGTAATCTAAGGCGAGCGGGGGGCGTGAGCCCCCTGATTGTTACGCTCATCGTTCACGCACTTGAAACCATCAGGGGGGCTTACGCCCCCGCTCGCCAAGAAGGAATCAACCATGCTCTCCGACGTTCTCGACACACCCGAGTCCGCGTACCAAATCGTCACCACCGGAAGCGGGCCGTCCGGTGCGCTGCCGCTCACCGACGAGCTACTCCGGCACTCGCCGAGCGGCAACCTGTTCGGCTGGACGCAGAACGTCGGCATGGGCTGGAACCCGGCCCTCATGGGCGGCAAAGAGTTCACCATTCTCAGCACACACGGAGGGCTGCGCGCCGAAGACGGTACGCCCATCGCGCTAGGCTTTCACTCGGGGCACTGGGAAGTCGGGTTGCTCGTGAAGGCTGCGGCCGAGGAGTTCGCGCGCTTGCGGTGCATCCCGTTCGCGGGCGCGATCACCGACCCGTGCGACGGCCGCACACAGGGCACCGTCGGCATGTACGACAGCCTCCCGTACCGCAACGATTCGTCGATGGTGATGCGCCGCTTGATGCGCAGCCACCCGACGCGAGCCGGCGTGATGGGCGTTGCGACGTGCGACAAGGGCTTGCCCGCGATGATGATGGCGCTCGCGTCGCAGCATGACCACCCGACGATTCTCGTTCCCGGCGGCGTGATGCTCGCGGGCGAAGCCGAACACGAAGACACCGGGAAGGTGCAGACGATCGGCGCGCGGTACGTTCACGGCGAAATGAGCATCGGGGAGGCGGCGGACGCGGGTTGCCACGCGTGCGCGAGTCCCGGCGGCGGGTGTCAGTTCCTCGGCACCGCGGCTACCTCTCAGGTCATCGGTGAAGCGCTCGGGCTGAGCCTACCGCATTCGGCACTCGCGCCGTCGGGCCAACCCATCTGGCTCGACCTCGCGGTGCGATCCGCACGCGCGCTGTTCAACATGACGAATCGCGGCATCCGCACGCCCAACATCCTGACGGAAGCGGCGTTCAAGAATGCGCTCGCGGTGTTCGCGGCGTTCGGTGGGAGCACGAACCTGCTGTTGCACACGCCCGCGATCGCGTTTCACGCGGGTGTTCGGCGCCCCACAATCGAAGACTGGACGTTCTACAACCGCCGTGTGCCGCGTCTCGTTGATGCGCTCCCGAACGGCCCGATGAACCACCCGACGATGCGTGTGTTCCTCGCCGGCGGCGTGCCGGAGGTGATGCTCCACCTGCGCGAACTCGGTCTGCTCGAACTCGATGCCCTCACTGTCTCTGGCGACACACTCGGTGCGAACCTCGACTGGTGGGCGAAGTCCGAACGCCGCTTGCGGCTTCGCGAGTTGCTCAAAACGCGCGACAAGGTCGATCCCGACATGGTCATCATGTCGCCAGAAGTTGCCCGCAAGCGAGGCTTGACGAGCACGGTCACGTTCCCGCTTGGGAACCTCGCGCCGGATGGTTGCGTCATCAAATCAACGGCGATCGACCCTTCGGTTGTGGACCGGGACGGCATTTACAGAAAGCTCGGCCCGGCGAAGGTGTTCATCACCGAGAAGGCCGCGATCAAGGCGATCAAGGGCGAAGGTGACCGCAAGGTTGTGCCGGGTGACGTGCTGGTGTTGTGCTGTCGCGGGCCGCTGGGCAGCGGGATGGAAGAAACCTATCAGGTGACCAGCGCGCTGAAGCATCTGAAGTGGGGGAAGCAGGTCGCGGTGATCACGGACGCCCGGTTCAGCGGCGTATCAACGGGTGCGTGCATCGGTCACGTTTCGCCGGAAGCGCTTGCCGGTGGTCCGATTGGCAAGCTCCGCGACGGCGACCTGATTCAAATCGTGATCGACCGCAACAAGTTGGAAGGCACGGTAGATTTGGTGGGCGATTCGACCGGCAATCACGGCGCGCTGTGGGGCAGCGCGGAACTGGAGCAGCGTTCGGCGCGAGCGGACCTCGCCCCGGACCCGGCGCTGCCCGCGGACACGCGCCTCTGGGCCGCGCTCCAGCACGCAAGCGGCGGCGTCTGGGGCGGCTGCGTGTACGACCCCGACCTGATCGCGGCGAAGCTCGCGGTGGTTTCAGGTCAAGGGAGCGAGCGATGAACCAGCGAAGTTGGTTGACTGTGAAAACCCCGTACCGTCTGGTCGAACATCTGGGTTCGGACGCCAGCGGGAGAAAGCTCCGACTGCTCGGCGTTGCGTGTTGCCGACGACAGCCAGAAAAAAAACACATATGGAAGTGGCTTCAGGATAAACAGCTCTGGGTTCAGACGCTCGACGTGGCCGAACGATTCGCGGATGGCCTTGTCGATGAAGAGCAGTTGCGGGCTGCCCTTGACGCGGCATTTTCCGCTCGTCAAGAAAAGCTTATACGGATGGGCAGTCACTTGGTTTGTCGTGACATGTGGGCTTGCTCCGATGATGTCGTCCTACTCTGCTATCCACCACGTTCGTTTCTCGTAACTCGTGTCTTTCACGCGACGGGTGGTACGACGCGCTCTCGACCCGACCTCTGGGAACAATGCGCCCTCGTGCGCGACATCTTCGGGAACCCATTCCGTCCTGCCGACTTCTCTCCAGAGTGGCGCACCGACACTGCTCTCGCCATCGCGCGCCAGATGTACGAATCGCGTGACTTCAGCGCGATGCCAATTCTCGCGGACGCGCTCCAGGACGCGGGCTGCGATAACGCGCGCATCCTGAGCCACTGCCGAGACGTGAAGCAGGTTCACGTGCGCGGGTGCTGGGTCGTCGATCTGGTGTTGGGCAAAGAGTGACGCTAAACTTGCAACAGGAGGAACACCCATGACCGCCAAGCCACCCTCGGTCCCACCACGATTGACCCGCGAGCAGTATTACGAACTCGGTCGACTCGGCCTCTTCGACGGCAAGCGGGTCGAACTCATCTACGGCGAGGTGATTGAGATGAGCCCGATCGGCTGGCTCCATCGGGTCGGGACAGGCCGCGCTGCCGACGCCCTCGAACAAGCGTTCGCAGTTGGCTTCTTCGTCGATGTCCAGCAACCGTTCGCGGTGCTCGGTGGGAAGCCCGGATCGGAACCGCAACCGGATGTGTCCGTCACACTGGGCGCGCGGTCTGACTACACCGACCACCCGACCGTTGCGGCCCTTCTGGTCGAAGTGGCCGACGCGACGCTCTCCTATGACCTGACCACGAAGGCCGAACTGTACGCGACCGCGAACGTGCCCGAATACTGGGTGCTCGATGTCGATAACCGGCAGCTCCACGTCTTCCTCGACCCGCAGCCGCTCCCGCTTCCTCCCGATCTCGCTGCGACCGCGTACCGCACGCACCTCACGCTCGCGTCCACGGATCACGTCTCACCGCTCGCCGCGCCGAATGCGTCCATTCTGGTGAGCGATCTGTTGCCGTGAAACGAAGCGAGCCGGAGGCGCTTACTCGCCTTCGGCTCGCGGCTAACACTGTTCTCCACTCATCCACTACTTCTCGCCGTAAGCCTTGTACTTGTAGGGCGAGGTTGTGGTCTTCGGTTTCAGCGACACAGGCAGGTCGGTGGCCGCCGATGACGTGCCGGCGGGCGGGATTTGCTGCGGGTCGGCTTTTGGCATTGGCACCGGGTTCGCCGGGCCGCCGTCGTAACGGAACGTGCCATCACCGGGCGCTGTGGGCTGCGCCATCGGTTGCGGGACCGGGCGCGAAAGGCCCGAACTGAGCGTCACCGTCGGCGCCGAGTTGCCGCCGATGCCGAGCGTGAAGCCGGTGCCCGTGCTGCACCCGTTGTAGTACGTCGGGTACACCGGGTACGTCGGGTAGTACACGCGTGGGGGGTAATAGTACGCGGGACGGTAGTACCCGACGTTGTAGCTCCGGTAGCCGGTGTAGTAGCCACCGCCGTAGTACCCGCGATAGCCACCGTACCCACCGCCCCAACCGCGGTAACCGCCGTAGTGACGGTAGCCGCGGGCCAACTCGTTGTCCTCGGTCGCGGCCTGTTCCGCAGTGCCCTTTCCACCAAGCGTCATCGTCGTGCTGGGCCCTCCGCCAGCCGTGCGCAGCGTGTCGCGGTCGTCGGCGCCCGCGGCACCGCTCACCGCCAGCACCGCGCCCAGCGCGAGTGCCGCTTTACAAGTGGTCCAAATCATCGCTTCGGTCCTCCTCGAACCTCCGTCGGAATGGCCTGGTGTTCCGCTGATGCCATTTGGCTCGATTGTACGCTGCCCGAATCTGGAGCGAAACCGCAACAGGAGCGAAAATATTCACGAGAGGCCACGCCGCGGCTTACGCACGATGACGGTTGGCATTCAATCAGATTGGAGTAATTCTCTGTCCCGAAATTACTTATGAAGAGACCACTTTTGCCCTCTTCACCACTGGTCGCGTGTAAAAACGCCAAGCAGTCCGAGTCATCCACCGTAGTTACATCAAGAAGTGACCCAATACACTTCACCTCATGCTCAACTCCACTTCCACCTCGCTGCTCGTCGTGGACGCACAGCGGGGCTTCACCGAACTGTGCCCGGCGGAACTACCCGTGCCGGGCGGGGTCGTGATCGTGCCTCAAGTGAACGCGCTGCTTTCGCTCCCGTTCGCGCGTGTTGATGCGACGCAAGACTGGCATCCCGCGGATCACCGGTCGTTTCTCGGAAAAGCGGACAACCTCTACCCGCCGCATTGCGTGATGAACACGCCGGGCGCGGAGTTCCTTCCCGGTCTGCATGCGGACCGCTTCAACGCGATCTGGCGCAAAGGTTACGACCCCGACTTTGAAGCCTACGCGATCACAGCACAACACCCAGCGTTCGCCGCGTTTCTGACCGCGTCCGGTATCACGGCTGTCGTGGTTTGCGGCATCGCGACGAACATCTGTTGCTTCTTCGCGGCACGCGACCTGCGCCGCGCCGGCTTCGACGTGTGGCTCGCGGAGGACGCGAGTGCCGGTATCGACGTGCCAGTCGCGGGACTCTTTCAGGCGAAAGCGAAGGAAGAGGGTTTGGCGCTCGGCGTGCGATATTGCACCGTCGCGGAAGTAACGGACGCACTGCGGATGTGAATCAGACCATCCGATCCGTCAAGCGCGCCCGGACGCGACTCAACAACATCGCGTGATCGAACGCAAGCGGCGGCAACTCCTCCAGCGCGAACCACCCGACCGCGCTCGCGTCGTCGGCCGCGACCGGCTTCACCGCGTCCGGGTCCACCTGTGCCAGATACACCACGCTGACCGTCCAGGCGCGCGGATCGCGCCCCGGATCGCCCGCTGTGTAGAGTTGTTCCAACTCGGTCGCGACGACCCCGGTCTCTTCGACCAGTTCCCGCCTCGCGGCGTCCGCGAGACGCTCGTTCTCCTCGACGAAACCTCCTGGTAGTGACCAACTTCCGGCGAACGGATCTTTCTTGCGCTGGATCAGAAGGACACGCGGCCGGGCCTCGCGGGTCACGATCGCCACATCTACTGTCAAGGCCGGTCGCGGGTATTCGTAACTGTGCTTCTGACCGTCACTCGTGGACATTTCAAGCCCTCTCCAGGCCATGACCTTATGGCAACATTCGCGCACCGCCTTGAGTAACTTAGCTGCTCTCCGACCGTCTGCCAACCGCGCGAAAATCGAACCTCCTGGTACAATGAGTGTGCTTCTTTGGGCGTGTAGGAATCGCGCGAAATATCAAACCAAACCCCAAGTCTCAAGCCGCTCGCGGCTTCGCGAGTTACTCAGGGAAGAGCGTAAGGAGAGGTGCTTTGTGCAGTTACAGCAAACTGCGCCGGTAAAAACACTGGTCGTGCAGAAAGTCGTTGTGTGGGAGGCGTTCGACGCGGCAGACGCCATGACGCAAGCCGCCGCCAAACTTTACGAGCAGACGCTGGCAGCGGACGAGCGGATTCCGTGGATGTGGATCGAGCAGTCCGTTCAGGACCGGACCAAGAGCAAACCGCGACCGGACGGCTGGAGCCGTCACCTTCTGTTGGCGGCTCCCGAAGGTCGGCAGGACGATCCTGCCGCGCTCGCGGGTTACGTGTACGGTGCGCTGCTGCCAGGCTACGGCGGCTACCTCTGTTACGTTGGTGTCGCCGATTGGGCGCGGCGTATGGGCGTCGGTGGGCGGCTCTACGATCAGTTCTTCAAGGTACTTCGTGTCGCTGCGGGGGAACTGGGAGAGTCGCTGCCGTTCGTGATCTGGGAGAGCCACCGCCCGGACCCGCTCGCGGATGCGAGTGACTGGGAGAATTGGACGGCGCGCACTCGCCTGTTCGACCGCGTCGGCGGGCAGTGGGTGGATGGTGTGGATTTCCTCTCGCCGAACTTCGCGGCCGATGAGGACGACGATGAAGCACCACCGGTGCCGCTGCAGTTGTTCGTGAAGCCGCTGGACACGCCAGAGTCCGCGTTCACGCCGGAGCGGTTGCGCGAAGTGGTGGGCGGATTGCACGAGCGCGTCTACCACAACCTGCCCGGCACGCCGATGCACGATCGCACGCTGCCACCGGAATGCGAACCGCGTCTGCGCCCCGCACGGGCCGCAGGCGTTCGCAAGAGCGAACGCGGCGAGGTAGCGAAGTGATGTAACAGGTAACAATGGATGACAAGGCAACAGACTGACGCTGTCTTCTCATCCATTGTTACCTGTTACTTTTTACCTGTTACATTACTGTTTGAGAGAAAAGAGAAAGATAGGTCGGGCGGGAATCGAACCCGCGATTGTGTGCTTATCAGACACACGCCTTACCACTTGGCTACCGACCTGTATTGCACCTTCATGTCGCGAACATACACCGCGCGTTATGTGTTTCCTGTCAGCGGGCCACCGCTCGCGAACGGCACCGTTACCGTTCGCGACGACCGCATCGAAGCGGTGCTGACGCACGGCGAGCGCATCGCGGATGTCGACTTCGGCAACGCCGCAATCATTCCCGGTCTGGTGAACCCGCACACACACCTCGACTTGAGTGGCGCTCGCGGACTGATCCCACCAACCGACCCTAACCACTTCACTGACTGGCTGCGCGGCGTGATCGCATACCGGCGCACGCGAACTGCGGAGCAGGTGCAAGCCAACATCCGCGACGGCCTGGCCGAATGCCTTCGCCACGGCACCACGCTCATCGGCGACATCACTTCCGGCGGGGTGAGTTATCCGGCCATCGCGAGAGCCTTCGTTCGCGCCGTCTTGTTTTGGGAAGTCATCGGGTTGAGCGAGGACAAGTACAACGCGACGCTATCGGAAATTGGCGCCACAATCGGGGGGTCGTGGGATCCCGACGCGCCACCAGGAATATATCCCGCCACGCCGTCCTGCCGGTGGGCGACATCTCCGCACGCACCGTACAGCGCGAACCACGATTGTGCTCGCGGCCAACTCTACTTGGGCAACGCGGCGATTCACTTCGCCGAATCACCCGCCGAGATCGAACTCCTGGCTTCCAAAACCGGACCGTTCGTTGACTTTCTGAAGCAACTGGGTGTGTGGAATGCCTCCGCGTTCACCGCCGGGCTGCGCGACTTCTTCGTTGCGTACCCGAAAGCGGCACCGCCGATCCTCTACGTCCACTGTAACTACCTGCCGACGGACGCCCCACTTGCGCCGGCTCACACAATCGTCTACTGCCCACGAACGCACGCGGCGTTCGGTCACCCGCCGCACCCGTTTCGCGAATTCCTCGCGCGAGGCGTTCGGGTTTGTCTCGGTACCGATAGCCTCGCGTCCAACCCCGATCTCGACATCCTCAGCGAAGCGCGCTTCGTGCGGTTGCGCTACCCCGACTTCCCGGTCGACCAACTCTTGCGAATGGTCACGCTCTCCGGCGCCGAATCGCTCGGTTGGGCCGACGAAACCGGGAGCCTCGAAGCCGGCAAGAGCGCCGACTTCGTGGTGGTGCCGTTGCCGAACGCGGACGCTCCCGATCCGCACGAATTACTGCTCGCGGATCACGCAGGAGAACGCTGCACGATGTTTCGCGGACAGTGGAGAAGTGCCCCGTGAAGGAGTCGAACCTTCGCAACCGGGTTTCGTAGACCCAGCGCCGCAGTGCCGTCGGACGGGGCGTGTTCAAATAACAAATCTCAAATCGCAAATAACAAACATCGAGCAAGAGAATCAGAGGGCCGGGTGGGAATCGAACCCACTACACGCGGGTTAACAACCCGCTGCTATTCCGTATCAGCTTCCGACCCAAAAACAGTACACCATGCTGGAGTCGAACCAGCCAACCAAGCTTCGGAGGCCCAATGCCGCGGCCGTCGGATGGTGCGCAGTCAGGATGGCAGGAATCGAACCTACTTGAACGAGTTCCCAAGACTCGCGGCCAACCAATGGCCCACATCCTGAGCAAAAGGGATGAAGGTTGAAAGATGAAGGAAGAAGGATGAATCAAACGCAGAAACCCGGCGTCGCACTCTGCGTTATCTTGTCTTCAATTCATCCTTCATCCTTCAAACTTCACCCTTGCTCGCAGTCCCGGCGGCTGGAGTCGAACCAGCTCCTCCGCGTTTTCAGCGCAGTGCTTCAACCGTGTTAGCTTCACCGGGGAACAAACGACACCAGTACCTCGCCAGGGGATCGAACCCTGCGTCTGCCGGTTAAAAGCCGGCGGCTTCGCCATTGAAGCGTGCGAGGTATCACTCCGAGTTCCGGGGGCTGGAATCGAACCAGCGTCCTCCACCTTCAAAGGGTGGCTTCAGTGCCAACACTGAATCCCCCGGAATTTGTTGGCCCGGACCCTCCGGGTCCGACGCGAACCATTCCTGAACACTCACCAAGTTGCCGAGGCTGGAATCGAACCAGCGTCCTCCACCTTCAGAGGGTGGCTTCAGTACCAACACTGAATCCCCGGCAATAGAACCAACGCCAATTATCAATGAGCGGATATACAGCAGCGGTAGTAGGAATCGAACCTACACAATACGCCTTAACAGGGCGCCGCCTTACCATTCGGCCACACCGCTGTATGTGAAAAAACACCATCGGCCTGGCATCTCGTTGCGGAGACACCAGGCCGATGGGTGCTGAACCCTGTTCGGTGTGGCGTCATCCGGTCTGGATGCGAATCTGGATGCGGAACTGATTCGGGAATTGGTTGGGTCGATTAAACGGCCCGAACCCGAACCGGAACCCGCGCTGTTGCGGTTGCGGTCGTTGGGGGTTACGCGGCTGTTTAATGAACCCGGTCATGGCTTGTTCCTACTTCAAATGTGAAGTCGTCACACCTACAGACGCGGCGCACACCCAATGGTTCGCGGTGTGCGCCGATTTAGTTTCAAATTCTTCGTTCGCGGTTTCGCTTACCACTGGCGGCAGCGATCCTCGACCACTTCGACACGCACCCGCGGTCCGCGATCTTCCAGACAGCATGCGACGCGTTCGGCCTCGCGCCACGTCTCGAACCGCCCGTACTGGTCCCAGTGCCCGTTGTGCCGCACGTACACCACGTAGTCGTGATCGTGCCGCAGTTGCTCACGCGGGACGAACCTGCCGTTCGGTCCACCACCCAACCCGCGGAGCGAATCGCCGGCCATAGCCGCCTGCCCGCCGAACCCGATTGCCACCGCCGCCGCGCCGAGAACCAACTTGCGGATCATCGTTATCTCCATACCTGACCCCCGTCAGAAGCTTGGGTTGTCTGGCGGTTTCCTTCACCCGCCAGTTGCACTCAAGTAATGGCGCCGGATTGCCGACTTGCGCCCTACAGTTTGTGAAGAAATTCCCGGACGCGTATTGTGTCGGGGATTGCGATGCACGCCGAAGGAATCGGAAACATGGAATTGACTGCCATCCCAAGGGATCGGGATGATACGACCCGCACACCGTTGCCCGCAGTTGGAAAGAAGCCACGAATGGCGCGTGCCCCGTTGTACCCGTTACGGTTCGACCCGCTCTTCACGACCAACCTGTGGGGTGGGCGGCGGCTCCCCGCGTACCTGAACCGAACCGTCGCGCATGACGATCCCGTCGGCGAAGCGTGGGTGTTGAGTGACGTGGACGGGAGCCTGAGTCGCGTCGCGGACGGCCCGCTCGCGGGGGCCACGCTTCGCGAACTGCTCGCACCCAACCCGGCGCGAATCGTCGGTGCGGCGAAGACGCCGCAGGGCCGGTTCCCGCTGTTGCTGAAGTTCCTCGACGCGCGCCAGGAACTCTCCGTTCAGGTTCACCCGAACGACGCGCAAGCCGCGCTGCTCGGTCCGGGGAAGTTCGGCAAAACGGAAGCGTGGGTGGTTCTCGACCGCGATCCCGCGACGAGCCGCCTCTACGCCGGGTTCGCGGAGGGCGTCGGCGCCGCTGACTTCCGCGCGGCGCTCGCGTCGAAGACCACGCCCGGCACGCTGCACAGTTTCACACCGAACGCGGGCGACTGCGTGTTTCTCGAAGCCGGCACCATTCACGCGATCGGCTCGAACCTGCTGTTGTTTGAAGTGCAGCAGACGAGCGACATCACCTATCGGCTCTACGACTGGGACCGCGTGGACGCGAAGACGAAGTTGCCGCGACAACTTCACATCGACGAAGGGCTGGCGTGTGCGGACTTCGGGCGCGGCCCGTGCCACCCGGTTCGCCCGGCGGTCGCGGTGCGCGACGGCGTGCGACACGAAAGCCTGGTGACGTGCAACTACTTCACGTTGGAGCGGCTCACGAGCGCGGTGCCGTTCCGCGTGGGTGCCGCGAGCCAGTGTCGCGCGATCGTGTGTGTCTCTGGAAGCGGTGAACTCGAATCGGCCGGCGTGCGGTATGTACTCCGCGCGGGCGACGTGTACTTGCTCCCGGCGGAAGTCGGAAGCGCGATCGCGCTGCCCGCGACTGAACTCACGCTGCTCGAATGCGGCCTGCCGAGCGAGTGAAGAACCTACCCCCCAACCCCCTCCCTGAAGGGAAGGGGAAGACTGCTCGCTGCGATCGCGGAGGAAACGCGTCGATCCCGCGAGCGGAGCGAGCGCTGCTCCCCTTCCCTTCAGGGAGGGGGCCGGGGGGTAGGTTCTTCTCCACTTTTTCTGAACATTTCACCGTGCGGCCGGACATGATACAGGTAGACGCTCTTGCGGAGTGCTGCCGATGTCCGTTCGCGTTCGACTGCCAAACCCGCTCGCCTCGCTCGATGATCGCGCGCTGTTGAGCCGTTTCGTCGAACAACACGACCAACTGGCATTTGAACAACTCGTGAAGCGACACGGCCGGCTCGTCTTTAGCGTGTGTCGGCGGGTCGTTCGCGACGCGCACCTCGCGGAAGACGCATTCCAGGCGGTGTTTCTCGTGCTGGCCCGCAACCCGAAAGGCGCGACGGAAGCGACTTCGGTGGGCGGGTGGCTGTTCGGTGTCGCGCGGCGCGTCGGTCTCGCGGCGCGCCGCCACGAACAGCGCCGCGCGAAGCGATCCGGGCGAGCGGGGGGCGTAAGCCCCCTGATGAAGTGCGAAGACACGCCACCCTCCGCAGATTTCGATGATCTCCTTCGCGTACTCGACGAAGAACTCGGTGCGATGCCCGAGGAACTTCGCGCGGCGCTGGTCGCGTGCTTTCTCGAAGAGCGCACGCACGACGAAGCCGCACGCGAACTCGGCTGGAGTCTCAGCACGCTGCGCCGTCGGCTCGATCGCGGGAAGGAACTTCTGCGCTCGCGATTGGCCCGTCGCGGTGTGACGCTCGGGTTGGGGTTGCTCACCGGGGCGCTCGCGTCCCCGGCTCGCGCCGCGGTCCCCGCACTCGCGTCTTCACCCGCAAGTGCCGCGCTCGCTGCCGAGGCGCTCCGGCGCGGCATCAGTGCGAAGCTCGCGTCCGCGGTTGCCGTGGTCGCGATCGTGGTCGGCGGCATCGCGTTTGGACTCGCGAACGAAGCGGCGGAGAACTCGCTTCCCGTTCCGATTACCGCGCACGCGGCGCAACCGAAGCCCGCGTTCGAGCCGGCACCCCGCGCGGTCGTGCTGAAACCGTGGGTGACCGTGTCGGGGCGTGTGGTGTTCCCGAAGGATCAGGCGATTCCTGATGTGAAGAGCGTCACCGACGGCGTCAAGGACGTGGACGTGTGGAAGCCGTTCGCGCCGCTGCTGCACGAGGACGTACTGGTTCACGCGCAGAACCGCGGCATCGCGAACGCGGTGGTGTGGCTACGCCCGGATTCGGACGACAAAAAAGCCGACTTCCCCGCGGAGAGAATTCACCCCGGCCTCGCAAAGCCGGAAGCGCAAGAACACACGGTCCTCGCGGTTCGCGGACAGTTCATGCCGCGGGTGCTCGCGGCGCGGGCCGGCGACAACGTCGTCTTCGATAACCGCTTACCGGTCCCGACGAACGTGCTTTACACCGCGTTCCAACTCGACAACGGAGCCAGGCGCGAGTTCAACGTGCTGATCGGCAAGGGCATGTCGCACACCGCGAAACCGCTCCCGGCGATGCGCTCGCCCGACGCATACACGTCGAACATCTACCCGTGGATGAAGGGCTACGTGTGGGCGTTCGATCACCCGTACTTCGCGGTCACGGATGCCAACGGTAAGTTTTCGATCGCGAACGCGCCCGCGGGCAAGTGGCGGCTCGTCGTGTGGCACGAAACCGTTGGCTACCGCGACGGTGCGCCCGGCAAACTCGGTGAGAAGGTGACGATCCCCGAAAGCCGCACCGGGAAGCAGGAACTCGACTTGCTTCCGTTCAAGAGTGATAGCTGGGCCTCTCGGTAACGTTCCCTGGTTCCATTACCTCAAGGTGTTTCCATGCGACTACTGTTGTCGTGCGTGTGCTGCTGCGCGCTCGCATCCATCGTGACCGCGCAAGACAAGTGGGTGACAGTCAAAGGACAGGTGGTGTTCCCGGCCGACAAGGACATTCCGAAGCGCGCCGAACTCAAGGTGGTCGGTCCCGACGCGGTCGCGTGCCTCGCGAAAGGCGCGATCCTCGACGAATCGGTTTTGGTGAACGCGAAGAACCGCGGGATCAAAAACGTGGTGGTGTACCTGCGCCCGGACGACAACGACCTGAAGGCCGTGTTCGCGAAGGAGCAGATTCACCCCAACGACGCGAAGCGCAAAGCTGAAGAGGTGGTGATCGATCAACCGTGTTGCATGTTCGTGAATCGCATCACGACTGCGCGCGTCGGTGACACGATCGTCGTGAAGAACCCGGCCGCGATCGCGCACAACTTCTTCTGGGAGAGCGCCGAGAACGGCTCGCACAACCCGACCATTCCCAAGCAAATGGACTTTAAACTGCCGGCGCTCAAGAAGGAGAGTGCGCCGATCCAATACAAGTGCACGATTCACCCGTGGATGACCGGTTACGTGCGGATCTTCGATCACCCGTATTACGCGGTAACGGACGAGGACGGGAAGTTTTCGATCGCGAACGCACCGGCCGGTAAGTTCCGCGTCGTGTACTGGCACGAGAACGGCGTTCGCGGCGGCGCGAAGGGCCGCGCCGGCGACGTGATCGAGATCGCGCTCCCGCAAGGCGCCAAGACGATGGAGATGAAGCCGACTGATTTCGACGTGAGTCCGAAGTAAACTCATCCGGCGCGCAGCGTCCGCACGCAATGGGCAATGCGCGCCGCGGCCTCGTCGATCTCTTCAACCGATTGGCTCGGCGAGAAACTGAACCGCAGCGCCGACCGCAGCACCTCGTCCGAAACGCTCATCGCGCGCAGCACCGGACTTGGAAGTAAGCTACCGCTCGAACACGCGGACCCGGTCGAACACGCGATGCCTGCCAGGTCGAGCGCCATCAGGAGTAGGTCCGCGCGGCAGCCCAGGAACGATACGTTGAACGTGGTCGGCACCACGTCCGGCGCGCCGATCTCCGGGCCGTTCAGTACGACCGGTGCGCATTCGCGTTCCAGCGCGTTCCAGAATCGCAAGCGGAGGGATTCGAGTTGCGTGCGGTTTTTGTCCAGGTTCCGCACCGCGAGTTCTAGCGCGGCCGCCATTCCGACCGCGAGCGAAACCGGTTCCGTGCCCGGTCGCCGACCGCTTTGTTGGTGTCCGCCGAACACGCGCGGCGACAGGTGCGTGCCGCGTTTCGTCAGAAGCACGCCAACCCCTTTCGGTCCGCCGAACTTGTGCGCGCTCGCGGTGAGTGTGGTTGCACCGAGTTCGCGGAAACTCACCGCGAGTTTTCCCACGGCTTGAACCGCGTCGCAGTGCAAGCGTGCGTTCTTAGGGAGTGACAACGCGATGTCACTTACCGGCTGAACCGCACCGGTTTCGTGGTTCGCGAGCATCACGCACACGAGGTCCGCGTTTCCGGCCGAGGCGCGCCACTCGATCACGCCGCGGGTGTTCACGGGGAGCCATTCGACCGGAACGCCGAGCGATTCGAGGTGGCGAAGCGGTTCGATCACGCACGGGTGTTCGAGGAGGGAGGCGACGCAAAGGCAACCTAACCCCCCAACCCCCTTCCCTAAGAAGGAAGGGGGAGAAGACACTCCGGTTCTTGCTCCCCCTTCCTTCTTAGGGAAGGGGGTTGGGGGGTTAGGTTGCCTTTGCAATCCAAACACCGCGAGGTTGTTCGCCTCGGTCGCGCCGCTGGTGAACGTCACTTCGTCCGGCTGCGCGCCCAACAACACCGCGATCTTCTCGCGCGCGTCTTCGAGTGCCTGCCGCGCCTTGCGCCCGATCGCGTGCGCCGACGACGGGTTGCCGTAGGTTTGCTCCATTAGCGGGCGCATCGCATCCCACACACCTGGCAACAGTGGCGTGGTCGCATTGTGGTCGAGGTAGATTGGTCGCATCGTTCCATCTTAACACGGTCGCGGATTCGCGGAATGTACTTGCGACCGTTCGCGGGTTGGGAGATACTCAACTTTCTCCTCGCAGGCCGTTCGGTCGCGCTGGACTGATTCGCAGCGGTCGATTCCTCTCATTTCTCGACTGGAGGATGTCATGTGTCGATTTTATTGTTCCCCGCGTTTTGTGCGGGGTGGTTTCACGCTGATCGAGTTGTTGGTGGTGATCGCCATTATTGCGATCCTCATCGGGTTGTTGCTGCCCGCCGTTCAGAAGGTCCGTGAGGCCGCCGCGCGAACGCAGTGTTCGAACAACCTCAAGCAGATCGGTCTGGCCGCACACACTTTCCACGACGCCTTCGGGAAGTTCCCGTCCGGCTCGGAGAACTCGGCCACTTGGGGGCCGTCGCCGCACGCGTACCTCCTGCCGGTGATCGAACAGGGAAACGTCCACGCCCTGATGACGCAGTCCTTCGCGCATGGGGCCAGCGCCCAGGGCGGGACCGGGGCGCCCGTGACTAACCACGAAGCCGGCTCGACAGCTCGGCCGAAGGTGTTCACGTGCCCGGCCGACCCGAATACGTTCGCCGGCCAGGTGTACGGGTTCACCAACTACCACACCAACTACGGGCGGTGGGTCGGCCTCGAGAGCAAGTGGGATGGCGTGTTCGGAACGAACTTCGTTCCCTACGGGAGCGTACCCGCGATGCCCGCGACAACGATCGTCGTCATCACGGATGGGACCAGCAACACGGTGTCGTTCGCTGAGGTCGCCAACGGGGCCAACGGAGGGTCGCCAACCCCGCGCGACGCCCGGCGCGACTGTTTCGACGGTGGCGCCATTCCCCTCAACACTAACAACCCGACGACGGTTCGGAACTACCTGCTCGGGCTGAACATGCAGACCGCAGCGACGCTCGGCTGGAACTGGCGCGGCTACCCGTGGCGCGAAGGGTCGATCTGGCGGAACGGGTTCAACACCATCCTCCCGCCGAACAAGCCCTGCTACCGGCCCAACAGCGGCGAGTGGTGGCAACTGGTCACCCCGGCGAGCAGTTACCACAGTGGCGGCGTCAACGTGTCCATGGCCGACGGGTCCATCCGGTTCATCACCGATTCCGTTAACCCCGACGCCTGGACCGCAGCCGGTTCCAGGGCCGGAGGCGAATCCCTCCCGCTGAACTGATGCCCGTCGGGCACCTGTGGGCGCAAGCCCCCAGGTGCCCGATTCCTACGCTTCACGAGGTCACGTCATGTTTCGCACCTTTTGTTTCGCACTGTTCGCGGTTACCGTGTTGTTCGCGGGTGGGTGCGGCCCCTCGGAACCGACCGGGCCGAAAGAGGAGCTGAACGACAAGGAGAAGCAGCAGGTGAAGGACTTGAATGAACAGCGCAAGGAAGAATGGAAGAACACCAAAACCAAGCAGTGAGCCGGGTTGCGAAACCCGCGCTCGCGGGCGATAATCTTCGCTGACCTACTTCCCATTGACTCCGGCCGATTCCCGCCGTGCCCATTTCTCTCCTCTCACGCCGCGACATTCTTTGCGCTGGTGGTGTCGCCGTCGGCGTCACTTTAAGGAGTTATCATGACCGCGAAGGATGTACTCGCTCAACTCAAGAAACTCGGCAGCGAGCAGACCAAGAAGACCCTCATGCGCCACGGAGCGAAGGAGCCGTTCTTCGGCGTGAAGATCGCGGACTTGAAGGTGCTTCAGAAGCAGATCAAAACGGACCACGCACTCGCGCTCGAACTTTACGACACCGGCAACTCGGACGCGATGTACCTCGCGGGCATGATCGCCGACCCCGACACGTTCACGAAGGCACAACTCCAGAAGTGGGTGAAGGGCGCGTACTGGCACATGATCAGTGGGTGTACGGTGGCGTGGGTCGCGTCGGAGTCGAGGTTCGGGCGTGAACTCGCTCTCGACTGGATCGACAGCGACGCCGAACAGATCGCGAACGCTGGTTGGTCAACCTACGGTAGCATTCTCTCGATCAAGCCGGACGCGGACCTCGACCTTGCGGAGATCGAGAAGTTGCTCGGGCGAGTGAAGGCGGAAATCGGCAGTGCCGCGAACCGCGTCCGATCCGCGATGAACAATTTCGTGATCTCTGTCGGCGGTTACGTCGCGCCGCTGACCGCGAAGGCAAAGGCCACCGCGAAGGCGATCGGGGTGGTCGAAGTGGACGTGGGCGACACGTCTTGCAAAGTGCCGGATGCGTGGGAGTACATCGCAAAGATCGAGAAGATGGGTCGCGTCGGGAAGAAGCGTAAGCACGCCGGCTGCTGAGATCGATTGTAACTTCTTCGCGCCGGACTTGCTTCTCTGGACGGGCCGTGTTCAACTACAGAGTGCGTTATAGCAGTCGTTCAGGAGTCGCATCATGTTCCGTTCCGGGAAATGGCTCTTTGCCGTCGCGCTCGCAGTTGCGTCCGTGTGGGGCGGGTTCGCACTCATCGCACAAGAGCCGAAGCCGGCGGTCGGTGCCGACGACGCCAAACCCGTTGATCTGAGCGCGCTGCGCGAGGCCGTCGATACCGCCGGCAAGCGCGGTGAGAACGTGGATGAGATCCGCAAGGCGCTCGACGCGTTCGAGAAGGCGAAGCCCACCGTCAGGGCGGCTCGCGTGCCGGCTGAACTGCAAACTCTCCGCGACGCGGTCGATGCCGCCGCGAAGAAGGGCGAGAACGTCGAAGCCATCGCGAAGGAACTCGTCGCGGTGGAAATGGCAGTCGCGGGTCGGACGCTCGCCAAGCCGCGACCGGAAGTGCGCCCCGACGTGCCACCAAACCCGCTGGTGCCATTCCCGGTCGTCCCGTTCCCCGCTAAACCCGGCGCCAGGATCGACGTGGAGGCGTTCCAGAAGGCGATGGACCTGCGCGTGAAGGCGCTCGAACTGTTGAAGGCAAACCCGCGCGACCCCGAGGCGCTGAAGTTGTCTGCTGAGGCCGACCGCTTGATGATGAAGGCGCTGATGCCCGGCGCCGGTGCCAACGTCATGCCCTTGTTCCCGGAGTTCCCCGACGTCGGTCGCGTCCCGGAACGCGCCCGGTTCGGCATCCGTCTGGAGAAGGTCAATCCGATCACCGCAGAGCAACTGGGCATCGACGCGAACGTCGGCATCGCGGTCACCGCGGTCGTTCCCGGTTCGGTCGCGGAGAGGGCCGGCTTGAAGGTTCACGACATCATTCTGGAGTTCGCCGGCAAAGCGGTCAGCGACGACACCGAGGACTTCATTCGCCAGGTGAACGCGGCGAAGAGCGGCGAGAAGATCGACCTCGTGGTGGTGCGCAAGGGCAAGAAACTGGACGTGAAGGGCGTGGTGCTGCCGGACGTGGGCGCCGCGCCGCGCCCGGTTCCGCGACCGGCGCGACCAGCGCTGCCGCCGGTGCTGCCACTTCCCGGTTTGCTGCCGGAACTGCCCAACGGTCAGCCGCTCCCGGGTCTGGTGCCGCCGATTCCCGAGCGAGTGATCGACTCCCCGGTTCGCGCCAACGCCGACGAACCGAAGACCGCGAAGCCGGACCTCGGTGACTTGCGTGACGCGATCGCCACCGCGAACAAACGCGGCGAGAACGTCAGGGCGATTTCCGAAGCGTTCGCGGCTCTGGAGAAGGCGTTGGCGAAGAACGCCGCAAAGCCCGGCGAGGCACCGCCGGAACTGACCGCGCTGCGCACGGCCGTCGAGAGCGCCGCGAAGAAGGGCGAGAACGTGGAAGCCATCGCAAAGGAACTCGCGCTGGTCGAGAAAGCCATCACCGGGCGCGAGTACGAGCGGCCCAAGCCCCCGGAACCGCCGAAACCGGAACCGGTGCCGCCATTCCGGCGCCCTGGTGGCGGTATCGTCATCAACGGCGGCGACTTCAACGGCACGTCCATCACAATCTCGAACGGCAACTTCACCATCAAGGCTCGTCGAGGCGACGTGACCTACACCGTCACCGGCACCGCCGACGCGACCGTTGCCCCGAAGATCATCATCAAGGACGGCGACAAGACGACCGAGACCGACGATCTCAAGAAGGTGCCCGATGCCCACCGCCCCGCGGTCGAACGCCTGCTGAAGATGGTCAGCCGCTGAGAAGAGTGATGAGTAAAAGGCAGAGGACCAGAGGCAAGCACGCTTCCGGTCCTCTGCCTTTTACTCATCACTCTTCTCAAAATCGCAGGTCCAATCCGACGCTGAACAAGTGCGTGGTGAAGTCGATCGCCTGCGGGCGCAGCACCGGGGCTAGCACGAACATCTCTTGCGCGCGTCGCACGTTGTTCCAGTAGAGGAAGCCGTACCCGGCTGTGACGCGGACGTGTTCCGTCGCGCGCCAGTTCAATCGCACGCCGCCTTCGCCCACCACGCCGAAGTACGACAGCCGACTCGCCACGTTCGTTTGTCCCAGCGGAATCTGACCGGCGGCGGTCGCGATCGCGAGGTTCGCGGGCGTGGCCGGGAGGCCGATCGCCGCGAGCACCGCTGCCGGGTTCGCCCCTGTTCCGCCGGTGCGCGAGCGTGAGAAGTCGAGCGTGCTGGCGGTCACGCCGAGCGCGGACGCCGCATGCCCCTCGACCCAGAACCGGTCGCCACCGGTCGAAGCGGACAGGCCCAGTTGTGGTCCGTAGAAGTTGTTGCGCGTGCGCACGCTGTCGCCGCCCGTGAGCGGCGTGACCAGCACGTTGGTGCCGAGCGGCGAGACGGTGAAGTTCGCGTTGAGTTCGTCGGTGAGGTACAACTGGCGGTAGCCCGCCAGCAGTTCCACGCCCATCCGCTCGGTGCGCCCGAGCGTGAGTCGCCAGTTCAGATCGCCGCCCATGAACGTCGTTTGCGCGCTGGTCGCGACGTGCCCGGTCGTCACACCTGGGAAGCCCACGAACGCCGGGATTTGCACCGGGACCGCGCCGACGTTGACGATCTGTGGCACGTTGATAACGGTTGCGCCGTTGGGAATCGCGCGGAACTGTTCACTGGTGGAGAACAGCGAGTAGAACCTGGCGCCGATGCCGAGTGTGCGTTCGTCGTCCAGCCACGCGCCGACTTCCACACGCAGACCGCTGCGCCAGTCGTCGAGGATGCGCTTCCCGCCGAACAGCGGGAGCGTGGTCGGTTGCCCGATCGCGCCGGCGAGTGCGCCGGATTGCACCGGTCCGGTGGTCACGACTGGGGCCACGCTCGGTCCCCGGGTGCGACCGATCAGCAGTTCGGCCGTGGTCCACGTTCTGAAGCCGGGGTCGCACGCGTCAAGTACTTCTGACGGGATCGCCACACCGCGCGGGTCGTTCACCGCGACCGCGTCGGCGAGCGTCACGTCTGGAGTGCCCAACGGTTTGAAGAACGGCGCGCTGAAAGGGTCGGTGTTCGAGGGCGGTAGCCCCCGCGACGGCGCCGCGGGTTCTTGAGCACGAGCGCCTGCGACCAGAAGACCGAGCGTCGCCGCAACCGTGAGCAACCGGTTCCGCATGACCGCGTCTCCGCCCGTGTATGAACACAGGCGTTGTAATCGGCACAAATGGACCGAGCGGATTAAACGGAATCGCGAACGCCCCGCGCCACGGGAAGCGAGCGAAGATGGGTATTCTCCGCCGAGCGCAGGCGTCCCGCCTAATGGCACTTACGATGATATCGGTTAGTATTTCGTGCGGAAGCCGAGTTACGGGAACCAGAGCGCAGCGGGCGTGGACACGCGGCGTGTTGATTGGGCGTATGCCGGACGTTGAAGAAACGCAATCTGGACCCGTTGCAAATGATCCTCGACGCGCTCGCCGGTGTCGCCGTCGGCTGACGATCCGCCGCGCGCACTTCCCTTCACGGACCGCCCCTCAACACACTTCCCGACTTCCTTCGCCCGATTCCGTTGGTACGATAGGAACGGCGGTCGGAGACCGCGTTGCCCAACCGCGCGTACCGCGCGGTGCATGTTCGTGGTGAAACTGCCAACGCGCGTGGCCGAGGCGGAGCGGCCGACCACGACCGCCTGGACTTGACCGCAGGAGGCGTTTCCGTGTCCGCTGATGACGAACCCGCGTCCCAGTTTCCCACCGATTTCCGCACCGCCATCACCACGCGACTCGTGGCCGGTGGATATACCATCGTCGTTTGGGAGCAGAACGGTGTGAACGTGTGCCCGCCGGGCGGGTTAGACGAACAGTACATCGGACTGGCGAATCTTCACCGCCGCGTGCGCGCCGCGGACATTGCAGAATGGCCAGAAATGATCGGCGCATTCCTCGAACGGCTCGCGAAGGCTGTCAGCGCACCGGACATTCCGCACGACCTGACCACGATCACCGAGCGCCTGCGCCCGCGTTTGGGACGACCGTTCGACCGTAGCGCGGCGCACCCGTGGGGCATCGCGCTGCCCGGCACCGGGCTGGAAATCACGCTCGTGGTGGACTTCCCGCACACGATGGCGTTCGTCACCGACGAGATGTTGAAGCGAAGCCGCAAGCGCGGTGAAGACCTGCTCGACGTGGCAATCGAGAACCTTCGCGCGTCCACACCACCCGATTTCTTCGACCGCGCGTCGCCGGACCACGACATCTACATCGGGCACACCGGCGACGGCTACGACGCGACTCGTGCGCTGTTGGTGGAAGAACTGATGCCGGACTCGCCGGCGGGGTTCTGGGTGGCGATCCCGAGTCGCGAGGAACTGGCCGTGTGGCCGGTGTCGTTCCCCGCGATCAAGGACGTTCACGGCTTGCACCTGTTCGCGACGGAAAACTTTCGCGAGCATGCGTACCCGATTACCGACGACGTGTTCTGGGTGTGGCAGGGGATGTGGCACCCGTTCATCACGCTGAAGAACGGCGACTCCGTGATCGACCCGCCGGACCTGTTCATCGAGGCGCTTCAGGAACTGGAAGGGCCGCGCTGACTCTCGTCCATTTTTCCGCTCGCGGCTTCAATTCCCCGCGTCACTCAAGAATCGCTGAAGCAACTTCCCGCTGTTCGCTCCGTCGAACGGCGCTTCGAAGTGCGCGATCGTCCCGCTGCCGCCGGAGGTGGCCGACGCGGTTTCGGTGGCGCTCGCCGCGAAATACGCACGCACGCGGTCGCCGGTTTTGTCATCCGCCGCACGCACCTGCACCTTCACTCGCGGTTGTTCGCCAAGGCTCACCGCGACCAGCCCACCGCGACCGTCCTTCACCGCGGGCAGCCACTTCTTCGCTTCCGCTGATTGGCCAACGAGCTTCATGACCGGCTTCTGTGTCCAGTCGCGTTCGTCGTCGGCCGCGAGCCACACCGAGGCGTCCGGCGGAACCGCCGCGAGCATCGTTTGGAGGCCGCGAAGGTGCGTTCCGCCGGGACCGTGGCCACCTTTATCGACCGCGTCCAAATCCTTGTCGTTGAAGCCGAACACCCACACCGTTGGCGAAACGCGTGTGAGCAAAAGCGGGATTTTGCCCACCAGAACGTCGTGATGCGACTTCTTCCCCGCGACCGGTTTCGCCTTGAGCTTCGTCAGAAACTCGTCTTCGTTCGCGAGCGGTTGCTTCAGTACGAGTACCAGCGCGAGCCGAAACGCATCTTCACCTTCACCGAGAGTAACGCCACCGGCGATGTGGTCGATTTGCGCGAGTTCGACGCCGAGTTGTTCGATGGTGTTCCGCGCGGCATCGGGCAATCCGGTTTGCGCAAGAACGTCTCGCGGCTGTTGCTTGGTGCGTTCGGCGTATGCGAGCAGCGGGCCGGGTTGCACCGCGAACACGATGTTGCAGTCTGCGCGCAGGTAGCCGAGCGCGCTGAGTTGCGAAGGTGACTTCGCGGTCGCGGAGAGCGGAACCGGTGGCTGCGGCTTGTTCTTTGGTGGCTTGAGGAGTGCGAGAAAGGGAGGGAAGCCGGCGAGCAAGATAAGAAACGCTGCCGCAACCAGGACGCCGAGCATACGGCGCCCCTCACCTTGCGTTCGGGAGGCGTTCTTCGCGCCGGCGCTGGTTGCAGGCGATTGCGGGCCGTCATCCGTTTCTTCGGTGTAGGTGCGAATCGGGAAGACGTCGCCGCAGCGCGGGCACGTCGCGCGGCGGGAATCCGGCAGCGCGGCCAGCGCGAACGCGGAGTTACACGACGGACACGATAACCGGATGCTCATGCGTGATCCCGGGACGGAAGCGGACGATACTCCATCATACGAACGGCTTGATCGAGCCGCACCGGGACCCACGGCGGCGGCGCAATGCGGTTCAGGTAGCGGTGACAGCCCGGCAACTCGGCGGACGTGGTAACACCCCGTGAGTGGGGTCCGCGAGCGGTCAAAGTTGCTCGGAATCGCTCCCAAATGCCATCGCAACGCAACGCGAACCGCTCGCGGAGCGAGCGGACCACTCTGAAGCACGAACATTTCTCTCGCGCCCGCCTCTATACTGGAAAGGTGAGTTCGCGAACAGAGGTCGTCGTATGTCACGGGTCGTGCTGGCGATGAGTGGCGGAGTGGATAGTTCGGCGTCGGCCGTGCTGCTGAAGCGGCAAGGCTACGACGTGATCGGCCTGTTCATGCGCACCGGCACGCACGGCCACGACCAACCCGATGAACGATCCGACCGCAAGAAGGGCTGCTGCTCCGCGATCGACGCTGGCGATGCGAGACGCGTCGCGGATAAGCTCGACATCCCGTTCTACGCGCTCGATTTTGAGAAAGAGTTTAACCAGATTATCGACTACTTCGCGAACGAGTACGCGAAGGGTCGTACGCCGAACCCGTGCGTGGTGTGCAACAACTGGCTGAAGTTCGGTCAACTCTGGGCGTTCGGTAAGAAGCTCGGCGCCGACTTCATCGCCACCGGCCACTACGCGCAGGCGATCAACGGCGACCTTCACAAAGGTGTTGATAGCGACAAGGATCAGAGCTACGTGCTGCACGGCATCAAGCGCGAAGTGCTGTCGCACCTGTTGTTCCCGGTCGGCGGGTACACGAAACTGCAAATCCGCGAGTTCGCGCGAGAAGCTGGATTAGCGGGCGTCGCGGAGAAACCCGATAGCGTGGAAATCTGCTTCGTGCCGAGCGGCGATCACACCGATGTCGTTCGCTCGCGCCGGCCGGAGGTCGCACACGCCGGCGTTATCACTGAGAGGAACGGCACGCTTCTGGGCGAACACGACGGCATCGACCGGTTCACGATCGGTCAGCGCAAGGGCTTGAAAATCGGCGGCGGGAAGAAGCGATTCGTGCTGGAACTGCTACCAGAAACGAACACCGTTGTGGTCGGCGACGAGATTGATTTGCTCGCTTCGGGCTTGATCGCGAGCGAAGTGAATTGGCTCATCGACGCGCCGACGGAGCCGTTCGCTTGCACCGCGAAGATCCGCTACCGGCACGCGGGCGTTCCCGCGACCGTGACCGCAACGAGCAACGGCGCGGAGGTTCGCTTCGACGCGCCGCAACCGGCCGTGACGCCGGGGCAAGCGGTCGCGTTCTACGCCGGCACCCGCGTCCTCGGCGGCGGCTGGATCGAACGTGCATGGACGATTTGCGATTGACTATTGAAAAGCAGCAATTCGCTCCCATTGTCAATGTCTTTCACTCGTCAATCACAAATCACCAATCGGAAATGTTGGGGGAATATTCTCCGCGCCTCGGCATCTCATCTATTGAGAAGCAACAACGAGCGCGGTTGAATCTCAACGACCGGTCACGTCTGATTCGCGCTCTTAACAATTCCACATCTCAACTGATGAGGGTTCGTTCCATGTTACGGACATGTGTGATCTGCTGCGCACTGGGTGGCATCGTAAGTCTGACGGTCGGGTGCAACCTGTCGAAAGACACGAAGCCCGTGCCGACGAAGAAGGACGAAGCGGTGACCGCGTACAAGTCGCAGTTGGGCGTTCTCGAAAAGCAGGTGGACGACCTGAAGACGAAAGCGGACAAGGCCACCGGTGACGACAAGACCAAGCTCGACGCAAAGCTCAAAGACGCGATCGCGAATCGCGGCGCGGCCAAGAAGAAGCTCGAAGAGTTGGAGAAGGCCACGGCCGACAAGTGGGAGGCCGTGAACAAGGAAGCCAACGCTGCGCTCGACGATCTCAAGAAGGCGGTCAAGGAGTGAGTCCCAGGACCAGCCCGCCGTGCGAGCAAGGGTCTTTCGGCTTCACAGTAAAGCCCTTGCTCGCACAGCGGGCTGGTCAACCTTCGACTCACACTGAGAATAGACGCGATGCCGCTCCTCGCGTCTCACGAGTTCCCAATCATGCGATCTCGCTTCTTCGCCGGGTTTTTGCTCGCGGTGGCCCTCACATTCTCACCCACGGCACGCGCCGACGACCCTAAGGTTATCACCAAGATCGCGTTCGGCTCGTGCGTCGATCAGGACAAACCGGTGCCGATCTTCGACACGATGGCCGCCGCCAAGCCCGACCTGCTTCTCATGATCGGCGACAACATGTACGCGGACCTCGACCGGAAGTTGAAGGTCACACCGGACGTGATTCGCGACAAGTACCAACAGGTCGCGAAACTGCCGGGGTTCATCAAACTCAAGGCGACGTGCCCGATGCTCGGCACGTGGGACGATCACGACTACGGCAAGAACGACGCGGGCGCGGATTGGGAACACAAAGACGCGGCGCAAAAAGAGTTCCTCGACTTCTTCGGCGTCGCCAAGGACGATCCACGGCGCACGCAAAAGGGCATCTATCACGCGGAGATTTACGGCACCCCTGGTAAGCGCGTGCAGGTAATCATGCTCGACACGCGGTACTTCCGCAGTCCGCTGAAGAAACTGCCGTTCGACCCGAAGACTCGCATCGCCGCGTACATTCCGAACACCGACCCGAACGCGACCATGCTCGGCGCGGACCAGTGGAAGTGGCTCGAAGCGCAGTTGAAGAAGCCCGCCGAAGTGCGGTTGCTCGTGTCGAGCGTTCAGGTCGTTTCCGACGAACACCCGTTCGAGAAGTGGATGACCATTCCGAAGGAACGTGAGAAACTGTATGCGCTGCTCAACAGCACCGGGGCGAACGGCGTGATGATCCTCAGCGGCGACCGGCACCTCGCGGACATTAGCGTCGATACGAAGTCGAGCGGCTACCCCCTGTACGACATCACGAGTAGCGGCTTCAACCAGGCGTCGAAGAACTGGCGCGCCCCCGAACCGAACGCGAAGCGCGTCGCTGCGATGCCATTCGGCGACAACTTCGGGTTCATCACGATCGACTGGACCGGTGACGACCCCCGCGTCGGCGTTCAGATCCGCGACGAGGACGGCGACGCGACCTGCGGCTTCAAGGTACGGCTCAGCACGCTGAAGGGCACCGGTCCGGTGGTCGCGGTGAAACTGCCCGACGGCGTGCTGTCGCCAGCGGACGCGGCCAAGAAGGTCGGTGAGACGGTGAAGGTGCAGTTCGTGGTGCAGTCCGTCGGCGGCAAAGCGAACCTGTACCTGAATTCGCAGAAGAGCTTCATGGCGAAGGACAACTTCGCGGTGGTGCTGCCGGTGAAACTGCAAGCGGGAATGTGGGCGAAGGCCGGTGCGGACACGTTCGTGGGCAAGACGGTCCGCGCGACCGGGAAGATCGAAGTGAACAAGTCCGGCTCGGTGCAACTGGAGATCGCCGAGGAGAAGGCGCTGGAGATTGTGAAGGAGTGAGGGTAAAGGAAGTCGAGTATTGTTTTCAGCCCCGAAGGGGTGAAAACAATACTCGACTCCTGTCATTTGTCGAACTTGATCGTCTTCGCGCCGTTGCCGGTACCGTACACCTTCACGCCCTTGATGTCGGCCGGCGGGTTGCCCCATGTATGGCTCGCCTTCACTTTCGAGAGCGCCTGTGTCACGATGCCGGTCGGGCGCACCGCGGTCAGGTCATACTCGTAGATGCCGTCCTTCGGGGCTTCCTTTGTCGCGCGTGGGGTCAGTTTCGCGCTGCTCCATCCGCCCGTCGGAACCTGGCCGATCGCGTTCACGGTCAACTTCTTGTCCTTGTCGAACTCGTGGGTCACGTCGATGACCGTCTTCAGCACCTCGCCCTTCTTTTCTTCTGTCTTGTCGTCCGGCTTTTTCTCCTGGGCAACCGCAGAGAGCGTGAGAGCGGCAGCAGCGACCGCAAACGCGGCGGCACGAACGAAACGCAGCATGGGGTAGCTCCGGTGGTGTAGGCCCGACAAACTCGCCGGGCTGAGGGCATGATACGACCGCGACTGCGGGCGGAGCGTAACTACTCGGCCGGTGGCACTTCGGGCGGAAGACCGCCGTATTCGTGCGTGCGCCGCTTGTGCTTGACCACGTCTTTCGCGCTGGCCCCGCCGCGGTGCCGGCACTCGCCGGTCTTCGGGTCCACGTATTTGCTCTTGTTCGCTTTCTTCGGTTTCTTGTCGCTCGCCACGATTGGCTCGGTGAGAGTGGGACGTGAACTCCGCACGGACACCGCGATGCAGTGCGAGATTCATTCCAACCTGCGCGTTTCACCAATGCATCACATACCCGCCGTCCACGTTGATCGTTTGCCCGGTGACGTTCGCGGCGCGGTCGCTCGCGAGGAACACCACCATCGCGGCGATGTCTTCGGGCGTTTGCCACCGGTTCAGCGGTACGATCTTCGCGATCTTCTCCGCGGCCCACGCTTCGTACTCCGTGCGTGCCTCGGGCGGTTGACGATCCGCCCACGCCTGCCACACGGACCGGTTTAGCGGCGTCTTGATCATCCCCGGGCACAGGCAATTCACGCGCACACCGAAGGGAGCCAAGTCTTTCGCGGCGCACTGTGCGAAGTTGATGAGGCCCGCCTTTGAAGCGCTGTAAGGCGGATCGGTCTGCGAGCCGATCTGACCGGCGACCGACGCGAGGAACAGCATCGTGCCGCAGCGGCGCTCCGCGAACTTCGGTGCGAACGCGTGCGCCACACTCGCAGCGCCGATGAGGTTCACGCGCAGCACCCGGTCCCAATCGGTCGGGTCGAGTTGCCAGAACGGGAACCCGAACTTGCCGGAGCCGATGCCCACCGCGAACACAATATGATCCACCACGCCGAACTTCGCCCACGTTTCGGTCGCGGCCGTTCGCACGGCAGTGTTGTCGGTTACGTCCACTTGCCAGCCGGTGCCACTGAGTTCGGTCGCGGCGGTGTGAACGTCCGGCGACACGTCCCACACCCCGACCCGACACCCTTCCTCCGCAAACGTACTTGCGATTGCGCGCCCGATCCCGCGTGCGCCGCCGACCACGATTGCGGTGGTATCCTTCAATCCCAGGTTCATCGGCCATTCCTCTAAATGGGGTGTTAATGTTTTGCGGGTCCGAGTGCAATGCTTCCGCCCCGTGAGTCGGTGAGCATGCCAGCCACGCGGACCTCGAATGAGGTCACGTAGCCGAACGGCGCTTCGCGCGACCACAGGTTCGGTTCGGGGATCACGCACCGCAGTGACACCGCGTTGTCACTCACTTCCGACACCGTGAATGGGTACGCCACTTCAACGGTCGAGATGGTGGCGCACCGCGGGCCGACGGCGCGCCCGTGGAGTTCGCACTCCGAAGCGGGGCCGTTCAGTTCAACGTGAAACAGGATCTCCGCCGCGGCCTGCGAACACCGCACCGGTTCCGTTCGTATCGACAGAATTTTCATCCCAGCACCAACATCGCGTCACCGTAGCTGAAGAACCGGTACTCGCGCAACACGGCTTCGGCGTAGGCTTGGTGCAACAACTCGCTGCCCGCGAGCGCACCCACGAGCAGCAGGAGCGTGGTCCGCGGCAGGTGGAAGTTGGTTACGAGCGCATCAACCACGCGGAACTCGAACGGTTCGTGGATGAAGAGAGCGGTTTCGCCGCAAAACGGGCGAAGCGAATCCGGCCTCGCCGCGCTTTCGAGTGTGCGGGTCGTGGTCGTGCCGATCGCGACCACGCGACCGCCCCTCTCCTTCGTCGCGCGAATCGCATCGACTGCGCTCTGCGTCACCTCACACCATTCCGCGTGAATCACGTGCTTCGTCGGGTCATCGGCCTTCACCGGTGCGAACGTACCCAACCCCACGTGCAGCGTGACGCGAGCCGTGCCGATCCCCCTCGCGGCAAGCCTCTCGAACACACTTGGCGTGAAGTGCAACCCGGCCGTCGGCGCAGCGACCGAACCGGTCGCGTTCGCGTACACGGTCTGGTAGCGCTCGCGGTCGGAGTCTTCTTCCTGCCCCTTACGGATGTACGGCGGAAGCGGAATGTGACCGTATCGCGCAAGCAACTCTGGCGGGGTGCCGCTCTCTTGCGGCTCCATGAGCCAGTGTCGATCTGTCGTGCGCCCGCGAAGCACCAATCGCAAGTTCGTGTCAGTGACGAACGTGGTGCCGAGTTCGGGGTAACTGCGCGTTTGTGCAAGCATCTCCCACAGTCCGCTTTCGACGACGCGCAGGAACAAGCTTTCCCACTTCCCGCCGGTCGATTCGCGCCGACCCACGAGCCTCGCCGGAAGCACACGCGTGTCGTTCAACACGACGAGGTCGCCAGAGCTGAGCAGGTCGGGCAAGTCGCGGAACGTGCGGTGTTCGAGCGCGCGCGCGGTGCGACGCACGACGAGCAGCCGGGCCGCGTCGCGCTCGGCCGCCGGGTGCTGTGCGATCAGGTGTTCGAGCAGATGGTAGTCGAAGAAGGAGGTCATCAAAGTGATTTGGCGAGCGGGGGGCGTAAGCCCCCTGTTGAATCGCAACGAGGAGAACCAAAGAGAAGAAACAGGGCTTCCGCCCCCGCTCGCCCAGGACGATTATTTGAAGTTCTTCAACCACTCGTCGAAGCTCTTCTTGTGCTTCTCAATGGTCTTCGCGGGACCGAGAAGCGTGAGCGACAGCACCGCGTCCTTACCCTGCGCGTCCTTGCCCTCGAAGATGACGTAGATCTGACGGTAGTTCTCGACCCGCGTGATCTTCGCGTTCGGATCGAACGGTGGGAACTTCTTCAGCAGCGTGCCGGTGATGTCCTGATAGGTGGCTTCTTCCTTGACGATCTTGAGCTTCGACATGGCCGGCTTCGCGTCCTTGCCCAACTCGAACTTCTTCACCTGGCGCTCGAGGTTGGCGTCGATGGTGCCGCCGCCGGGCGAGACGAACAGCGCGAGTTCGGCGTCTTCGGGGTCGCCCTTTTCCTTTGCCAGTTTGAACTGGGCCAGCCGCATCGTGTTCGACGGCGTCTCTTCCTTCCACCCGGCCGGGGTGGTGGACTTCACGTTACCCCACTGGACCGCGACGCCCTTGTCTTGGGCGCTCGCGCCGACCGCGACGACCGCAGTCAACACGGAAGCGAACAGCATACGCATGGCAAACATCTCCCCGAGAAGAAACACCGAGTTCCGAAACCTCGGGGACATTCTACACGGGGAGGCGCACCGGGCGCGGTTCAATCCGCCGCGTGCGGGATTGGGGTTCCCGCGGCCGGCACGAACGATTTGACACCTGCCCCGATGGGGCCGCTGTACCCGCCGTAGTAGTCATGAAGGCGATTGACTGGTGCGTCCGGTTCGGTATCGAAGGGCAGGCCGACCGATTGGCCCGGGAGCGGGTCGAGCAGCGGGTCGGTATCCGTAACCTCGACGACGTGTGCTAACACGACCGGTTCCGCGGGTGCTGACACAACCGGGGTTTGTGGAACCGGTGCCGGCTTCGCAAAGAACGCGAAGTGAACGACCGCGTAGCCCGCCAGCGTCCCCAGCGTGCTAATCAGTATTAGCTTCCGCATGATTGATCCTCGCGTTCGGAGAAACGCGGGCGGAAATAGCGGCGGGCGGGCGTTGGGGCAAGGTCAACCGAGAACGGGCCGGCGCTCGGCGATCTGGAGACGTGTGAGCCACTCGCGCAGGAATCCGGCACGCTCGCGGGCCACGTCTTCCGCTTCTTCCGCGGTAACGCGAATGAACGACACGCGGTCGCCGGGTCGGAGTTGCGCGAGAAGGTCGAGATCGGCGCGAATCACGTGCGCGACTTTTGGGTAGCCGCCGATGGTCTGGCCGTCTACGCCGAGCACGATGGGGAGGCCATCGTTAGTGACCTGCACCGCGCCGGGCGCGACCGCTTCCGAGACGAGTTCACCCGGCACCCGCGGCAGCGGCGTGCCCTTCAACCGGAGGCCCATGCGGTTGCTCGCGGGCGAGACTTCGTACTCTTGCGCGAAGAAGTTGTCGTCGGTGAACCAGTCGTGCTGAGGACCGTCGAGTACGCGAAGGAGATGCAACCCCTCCCCAACCCCTCCCCTAAGAAGGGAGGGGCTTTCGACTCCGGCTCCCCCTCCCTTCTTAGGGGAGGGGGTTGGGGGGAGAGGTTCTTCACACCACGCGAACGGTAGCCCTCTTGCCTCCGTTCGGCTCGCGATGCACGCAAGCGTGTCCCCGGTGCGAAGTGGTTCGAGTGCCGAGCGGCTCCCCAAAAGCTCCGGCGCGTCAAAACCACCTGCGACGCACAGGTACGCCCTCGCCCCGGTGAGCGTTCCCCCCACGCGAAGTACGTCACCGGGTTGGAGCGTGAGTGTGGTGCCGACTGTAATCGGGTTCCCGTTCACGCTGGCCTGAAACGGTGCGCCGAAGATCACGCACGCGGTCTGGTGAAGTGCCTCGACGGTCGGCCCCGCGAACGCGGCTTCGAGCGCGACCGCGTTCGGCGTGTTGCCCACGAGCGCGTTACCGAGCGCGAGCGCTGCGCGATCCGCCGCACCGCCAACCGGCACGCCCAAGGCTCGCGACCGCTCGCGGCCGAAATCGACGAGCAGCGATTGTAACCCGGGTTCGCGAACAATCAGGCTCATGCGAACGCCTTGAGCGTGAACCCCCGCGCGAGCAGAGCGGCGCGAACCGCCTTTGTGAACGCGACGGCATCCGGGTTGTCGCCGTGAACGCAGATCGTCCGCACGCCCTTTTCACGAACCAGCCATTCCACCTGCTTCACGGCTTCGTCAGGGTCATGCACGAACGCGTCCGGTTCCGTGCGTGGCACGAGCGAGCCATCCAGCCGGTAGCGCCGGTCCGCGAACCCTTCGGGGACGAAAGGGTAGTAGCGTCCTCGTGCGACCTCTTCCATTTGTGATCCTGGCAGTCCGACGACGGGTAGGTCGTTGAACCCTTCTGCCACTTCGATGATGCTGTCTGCGATGTTCGCATCACGACACGCTTGGTTGTAAAGCGCCCCGTGCGGCTTCACGTAACTGAGTTCGTAGCCCATTCCGGTTGCGAGCGCGGACAACCCGCCGAGTTGCTGAAGGCACAGCACGAACACGTCGTGCGATGTGACCACCTGCTCGACGCGGCCGAAGTTCGCGCGGTCTGCGTATCCCGGATGCGCGCCCACCACAACGCCGTGTTTCTGCGCGAGTTGGAGCGTGTCCCACAATTCATTCGGCGACCCCGCGTGCGCGCCACAGCACACGTTCGCGGACGTGATCAGCGGCATCAGTTGGGCGTCGAAGCCGGCGCCTTCGCCGAGGTCCGCGTTCAGGTCGATTTCCATAGCACCCACCTACTTCAGCACGCCAGCCGCGAGCAGCGCGAAGATCGTCGCCGCGAGAATGAGCCGGTACACGACGAACACCGCCATACTGTACCGCTTCAGGAAACTCAGCAGGAACGCGATCGCGAGGTAGCCCACCACCGCCGATACGATTAACCCGACCACGAGCGGCGTGACTTGGTCAGTCGCGAACAGCGACGCGCGCTCGTCGTACATTTCCTTCAGCCCGGCGCCGAGGATTACCGGGAGCGACAGCAGGAACGAGAACCTCGCCGCGACCGGGCGCGCCAACCCCGCGAACAGCCCCGCGGTGATCGTCGTACCGGACCGCGACCCGCCCGGCATCAGCGCGAGCGCCTGGAACAGACCTACCCAGATCGCGTCGCGCCAACCGATTTCGGATTCCTCACGCGGCGGTACGTTCCGAGCGGCGCGCGACCTCGCCCACCATTCCGACGCGGCCATCAGTAGCGCGAACACGATCGCCACGATCGCGACCGATGTCGGGTTGAAGAACGTTTCCTTCAGCCACTTCTTGCCGAAGAAACCGAGCAGTACGGCGGGCACGGTGCCGAGCACGATGAGCCACCCGAGGCGCGAGTCGGACGTGCTCGCGAGCCGCCGCACGCGGACGTCCGCGATCAGACCATTCAGCATCTTCACAATATCGGCGCGGAAGTACACGAACACGGACGCGAGCGTACCGAGTTGGATTACTACCGTGAACGCGTCTTCTGGCTTCTGGTGCCCGAGCAACTGCCGTGCGACGAGTAGGTGTGCCGTGCTGCTGATCGGGAGGAATTCGGTCAGTCCTTGAATAAGGCCGAGCAACGCGGCTTCCCAGATGGGCATTCCTTCTCCCCTGTCGGTAAGATGGTTCGGACGCCCTTAACTCGGAACTTTCCATGCATGCCGTCCGCTTCATCGTTCTAGCGATCACTGCGGGCGCAGTGCTCGCACCCGGCACCGTCGGCGCGCACGACATGAACGCAACTGTCCAGGTCGGCGCGGATGGAGTCCGCGCAGAGGTGTTCTTTGAGGAGGGCCTCCCGGCCGAGTTCGCGAAGGTGAGTGTGACCGATGCGACCGGGGCCGAGGTCGTCGCGGGAACCACCGACGAGAACGGGGGGTGGACGTTCCCGGCACCGGGACCGGGCGAGTACCTGCTCACAGCGAAGTGCATCGGACACGTCGCGACGGTGAGGTTCTCGGTCGCCGGTCCATCGGAGCAGGACTCGCCGCCCGTGTCCTACACCGGCTACCGGCTGAACAAGGCCGTCGGCCTGACCGTCGGTGTCGGCGGGTTGCTCGGCGCGTCGGCGCTGTTTTGGTTGTTGCGCCGCCGGCGCGAGTTAGGATAGGAATCGCCGGTGCGGTCCCGCGAAGCCGCAAACGGCAAAGCACATTCGGTCACTCGTCTGCCATCGGAATGAAATTCGCCGGCGGGATGCTCGGGGTCGCCGGGCCGCGCGGCGCCGGCGCCACCGGCATCGGTGCCGGCGCGACGGGCGCTGGCACCTTCGGCGCCGGATTCGTTCCGATCGTGCCGCCCGCGATGCCCGTCTTCGCCTTCTTCCACTCCTTCACGTCCAGCGCTACCACGTCCACCGCCTTGAGCAACTGACCGTCGATTCCTTTCACCCAATCGGCGGGCGTGATTTCCACCGGCACGTCCGGCATCACGCCCTGCTTCTCCATGTTGATACCCTTGTTGGTGTAGACGCCGATTCGCGGCAGCCGGAACGACGAACCGTCGATGAGCCGCGTGCTGCCGGTGCCGATCACGAATCCACCGGTCGCCTGTCCGACCACCTTGCCAAGCCCCATCGCGCGGAACGCGTGCGGGAAGATTTCCGCGTCCGAGTACGACCGGTTGTTCGTCATCACCACCATCGGCTTCGTCCACTTCCGGTCGCTGCTGCGAAGCACCAACCCTTCGCCGCCGTCTCGCTGTCTGAAGAACGTGTGTTCCTTCCCCGCGAGGTAGTTCAGCACTTGATCGTGCGTGAACCCGCCACCGTTGAACCGTACGTCGATGACGATTGCTTCCTTGTCGAAGTGGTCGGAGTAGAGGGCGCGGACGAACGTGTCGAGACCCGGTTCGTCCATGCTCGGAATGTGGATGTAACCCACCTTCCCGTCGCTCACTTTCGCGACCGCGTTGGCGTTCTGTTCCACCCACCGCTCGTACATGAGTTGCGAAATCCGGTTGCGGCTCGCCGCGGTGATCTCGACCCGGCGCTTCGTCTTCGCGTCTTTTGGGTCGGTCGCGATCTCGATCTGCACGCCTTCGCCGATCTTGTTGTTGAGCAACTTCGCGACGTTTACGCTGTCGGTCAGTTCCACGCGATCAATACTCAGCACGATGTCGCCGGGCTTGATGTTCAGCCCGCGCTTATCTGCGGGACCGCGTTTCAGAACCTCTGCGATCTTCAGCCCCGGTCCCTTGTGTGCGACGTCGTAGATCAAACCCAGTTCGGCGGTCCATTCGTCTGGTATCGGCAACTTCCCGGTGATTCCGAGGTGCGACGCGTTCAACTCGCCGAGCATCAAACTGACGAGCGCGTACAGGTCTTCGCGGGTCGCGGTGTGCGCGACGAGCGGAAGGAACTTGTTGCGAACCGCGGTCCAGTCGGAGCCGTGGTGCTTCGCGTCGTAGAAGTTGTCGGACAGCCCCCGCCAGCACTGCGCGAACATCTCCGCGAACTCCTCCTCGCGCCTGATGGTCATTTTCGCGCTGAACGCGACCTTGTTAGGCTCCGGGATCGTACCGGGTGTCAGGCTGAACCCGAAGCCGCGCACGTACCGCAGTTCGCCGGAGCCGTTCAAGAAGTACACCGTGCCGAAGTTCTTCTTCGACCATTTGATCCAACTCGGCACCTGACTGCCCGAGGTCATGCGCGTGAGCAATGCACCGTTGCTGCTCACGATCCACAGGTCGTCGCCGTTGGACTGCGAGCGGAACGCGACCTGCGCCCCGTCCGGCGAAACGGTGCCGTATTCGGCGCTCATCGTGGTGGGCCGCTCGACGCGCAGGTGCAGGTCGTCCCAGTCGATCTGGTCCGCAGGCGGTTTGGTCGTTCCGTCGGCGAGCGGCTTCTGGAGTGAGGCGACGTGAATGCCGTACACGTTGCGGCGTTGACCCACGAACGAGAGCTTCCCGTTCGTTTGGCTCCACGACACGTCGCTGTTGAACGTCGCGTGCCTGGACACGTTCACCGGAGTGCCCGTTCCGTCAGTCGCGGAGATGTAGATTTCCGCGGAGAACGAGCCGTCCATGCGGCAGTACGCGATGTGCTTCCCGTCCGGTGACCAGTCGTAATCGAGTACCTTCTGCGCGCTCACAAGCACCTTCTGATCGGTGCCGTCCGGCTTCATCAGCCACAGTTTGCCGGAGCGCACGAACGCGATGCGGTCGCCCTTCGGACTGAAACTGGCGCTGATCTCTTCCGCCGTGGTGTTGGTGAGCCGCGTCGTTTTGAACTTGTTTGCTTTCGTGAGTTCGGACTGCTCAGGGTCGTCGGCTTCGAGCACGTAGAGGTCGGTGGTGCCACTGCGATCGGAAGCGAACAGAATCTTCTTGCCGTCCGGCGCCCACGCCGGGTTGCTGTCCGCGAACGCGTGATCGGTGAGCCGCGTGGACTTGCCGCCGTTCGGAATCTTCGCGAGGAACAGTTGCCCGTGAATCACCAGAACTGCGTGGGTTTCGTCCGGCGACAGCGCGTACTCGGTCGCGTCGCGGGTGTAGGTAACCGTGCGCTCGGTGTTCGACTTGTCGTCGGCGTTCACCTCGATCGCGAGTTTGCGCGACGGGCTGTCGGTCTTCGTGTTCGCGACCCACAAATCCGCACCGCACTCGTAGACGATCCACTCGCCGTTACCGGAAACGCGCGCCCGGCGAACAGTGTCGTCTTCGTGCGTTGTGAGTCGCTTGACCGGACCGACGGGCGTGAAGTCGGGCGCGAGGTTCTGACACACGATGTTCCCGCACCCGTCCTTGCTGCCCTTCTCGCTGACGTAGTAGACCTTCCTCGCGTTCGGGCTGAACATCGGATAGCTATCTTGACCGTCGAAGGTGGTAATCTGCTTCGGGTTCGTGCCGTCCGCGTTGCTAATCCAGATGTCATCGTTGCTCGACCCGCGATAGCCGCGGCGGTACCACGTGCCCGGTCCGCGAACGAACGCGACCGTGTTCCCCGACGGCGCGAAGTACGCTTCCTTCGCCTCGAACAGGTTCAGTTTGCGTTCCGCTCCGCCTTCGGCTGAGACGGTGAAGCACTCGGTGTTCGACGGGTACGCGGCCGTGCGCGGCGAGGAGTACACCACGCTCTTGCCGTCGGGCGTCCAACCGGTCACCATGTCGGGCGCGTGGTCGAACGTGAGGCGCTTCGGCTTACCGCCGACGGCGGGCGCGACGAACACGTCGTACTGCCCGAACCGGTTCGAGCTGAACGCGATGTGCTTCCCGTCCGGGCTGAACACCGGGTTGACGTCGTGCGCTTCGTGCATCGTGACTGGGCGGGCGACTCCGCCAATGGCTTCGACAGTCCAGATGTCGCCGAGGTAACTGAACGCGACCGTCTTGCCATCGGGCGAAATGTCCGGCGTGCGGGCGAACCTGATCGGTTCTTGTGCGGAGAGCGGAGAAACAAAGAACGCAACCGCGAGGGTCGCGGCGAGGGCGCAGAGGTGTGAGCGCATGGGGTGTCTGCCCTGAACGGGTAGGGTGGCGGCTTCAGTAGTCGATCATGAGAGCTTCACAATCCACTTTACCCGACCGGCGCGGCGGGTTCAAAAGGGAATGACGGGTGAGACCGCCCAAGTTCACGCCCGGGTTTGGTGGTTCGTGTTGTCCGCAATGTTCTGCGTTTGGCGTTTATCTATTCGACGACACCGCACGTAGGCAAAGCGCGGGTTTTCATTTCTGAAAGTAAGGTGAGACTTTCGGGAATGCCGCGTGACTTGTTAACTGTACTATGGTTACTATCACCATTGACATATTCCGCCCGTCTCTCGGGGTGTTGCCATGTGGAAAAAGTGGCTCGCGTTCTCCGGTATGCTCGGCCTGATCGTCATGCTTGACCCGACGCATACGCCGGCTCAACCGGGCGGCAAGGGCAGTCGGGGCGATTCCGGGAAGGGCGGCTTCGGCGCCCCGCCCGGTGGCGGGACAGGTGCGCCGAGCGGTGGCTTCGGGCAACCGGGTGGCTTCGGCACGAAGACGAAGGACGGCGGGTTCGGTGCTCCGACAATCGTTACCACTCCTGGCGGTGGCCCCGGCACTCCGGGTGGCGGCGGGTTTAGCCGTGGCCCCGGTGGTGGCGGATTCGGCGCTCCCAGTGGCGGCGGATTCGGCGCTCCCAGTGGCGGGATGGGAACCCCCGGTGGTGGTCCGGGCGGTGGCGGCTTCAGCGCTCCGGGCGGTGGTCCTGGTGGCGGTGGTCCTGGTGGTGGGCGTGGGGGCGCAGACCCGGAGCGCAGTTGGTCGATGCTCCAACGGCTTACCAACAGCAGCGGCGACACGGTGGATCTGAGCGCGATCCCACCGCAAACGCGCGACTGGCTGAGAAGCGCTGCCGAGAAGAGCGGCGGCATCGCGCTCCCCGATAGCGGCATCATGACGAAGGCCATGTACCTCGACCACCACGCACGGAACGAAACTGCTCGTGCATCCGCTTCCGGTTCCAACGGTCCCGGTGGCCCGGGCGGTGATCGCGGGCGCGGCCCCGGCAACTTCGACCCGAACGGCGGGTTCGGGGGCGGCGGGTTCGGGGGCGGCGGGTTCGGGGGCGGCGGTGGCGGTTGGGACCAACGAAACTTCGAGAAGAAAGAAACCGAGGAAGAGAAGCCGATCGCGATGCGCTACGGCAAGTTGCCCAAGGATCTGCCGGAGTGGTTCGACAAGGACGATAGCGACAAGGACGGGCAAATCGGCCTCTACGAGTGGCGCGCCGCGCGCCGGGACATGGTCGAATTCACCAGTATGGACTTGAACGGCGACGGGTTCGTGACCGCCGACGAGTACCTCCGGTTCAAGCGCCAGTCGACGATCGACACGAAGATCGCCAACTACGAAGAAACCGGCACCCGACCCACCAACTGGGGTATTGGGGCGCCCGCACCCGGCACCGGCGAGACCAAGGGTAAGGGCGGTCCCGGCAGTTGGGGCGGGTTCACCAAGGGCGGCGACACCAGCAAGACCGGTGACACCAGCAAGACCGGTGACACCAGCAAGCCGGAGCGGGAGAAGAAAGACAAGGAAAAGGGCAACCCCTGGAGCAAGGGGAAGAACTAACCCTCCGCTCAACGTGAAACGACACGGCCCGCCGGTGTTCCGGCGGGCCGTGTCGTTTCACGCGTATTCAGGGACGGTGTCGCGGGTCGGGATCACAGTCCTCACGCTCCGCATGAGGTCCAGGTCGAGGTCGCCCGCGCTGATGGGGAAATCGGCTTCGTGTGGAAAGTGTTTCTCGACCTCAAATGACGGTAGGGGTCACCGCCGCGCGTCGAGCGTGAAGAACATCTTCTGCTGCATCTGATCCTTTCCCTTGTACATCACGCCGAGGTATAGCCCCGGGGCCACTTCGCGGATCTCGTCGCGCACGTCGGGCCACAACTTCGAGGCTGAGTAATCGAGGATCAGCGACGGCTGGCCGTCGATCAGGCTTTCGCCGTGGTACACGTCCGCGGGAATCACCTTCCCAAAGCCGAAGACACGGTTGATCATCGTGCCGTCGTCGCGGAAGATTTTGCCCTGCCACGCAAGCCGCGTCGCGCGCGAGTTCACCACCGTGAACCGCGAGCCTGGGTTCGTGATCGCGCGCCCGGGTAAGAACCCGCTCGGTGCCGGTGCCGGGGGTGACGCGAGGTACAGCGCTTCGAGTTCGTGTTTCGGCATCCGCACCAGATCGCGCATCTCACGCGGCGGGTCACCAGCCGACGCGACCGACCCACCCGCGAGTACCACGAACACCGCGAAGCCGGGCGCGAACGCCCGGCGGAAGTTCCACACCATTGTTGCGTCTCCGTGTTGACCGAATCCAACGTGTCACCGGAATCGGCATTCCTTATGTGGCTTATCCAACTTTAGGCGAGCCGCACGAATCGCTGGTGCGTGGTGAGTCGTCGGAACCAGCACGATCGCGAGAACCGCGCCGAAGGGCATCGTGGGCCGCACCGCGGTGGAAGTGCGCGGCACTGACGCGAAGGGCAAGGTCGTGCGTCAGTTGTTCTGGCTGAACAACTCCTGGTTCCTCACTCCTTCTTGTCGTCCTTCTTCTCCGCGACCCATGTGTCTTGCGGCGGGCGCTTCTGGTGGTGGGCGGTCGCGTCCTGATACGCTTTCGCCACCGCGAGCAGCGTGCTTTCGCCGAACAACTTCCCGGTAAACGTGAGAGCGGTCGGCGAACCGGCGCGGAAGCCGTTCGGCAAGCACACCGTCGGGTGCCCGGTCAGGTTCGTGATTTGCAGGTCGTTACCGGCGACGTACAGATCGACCTTCTCCATCACCTTCGCCATTTCATGCATCAACAGCGTGCGGGCTCGCTGAGCCTTCAGGTAATCGACGGCCGACACGAACCGGCCGCGGCGGAACGTCGGCCCCCACATTCCAATACCTTCCTTGATACCTTCGCGCGTGATGTCCTCGAACGCCGAAGCCGATTCCACGTCCAGAATCATGCTCACGATCCGGCTCGCGGTCTGTTGTGGAAGCACAATCGGAACCATCTGCACGCCCATGTTTTTGAGCACTTTCATGTCGTCCGCGGGCGGACTCGCGGCTTCTACGTAGCCGACACGCAGTTCTTTCAGGTCCGCGCGCGCGGGCCAGTTGAACGGCCGATCCTGAGCGGTCGAATCCTTGCCGTCGAAACCGTGGATCGCGCCGAACACCAGCGCGCAGTCTTCGGCGCTGCGGCACATCGGGCCGATCTTGTCGAGCGACCAACACAGCGCCATGCATCCGTGCCGGCTCACGCGCCCGAAGGTTGACCTCAGTCCGGTAACGCCGCAGCGCGTACTCGGCGAGACGATGCTGCCGAGCGTTTCGCTTCCGAGGCCGAACCCGACTAATCCGGCCGCGACGCTCGACGCGGTGCCCGCCGACGAACCGCTGCTGCCTTGTTTGATGTTCCACGGGTTGCGCGTCGTGCCGCCGAACCACACGTCGCCCCACGCGAGTGAACCGAGCGTGGTTTTGCACGCGAGTACCGCGCCCGCGTCGTCGAGGCGCGCGGCGACGGTCGCCTTCTCCGCGAACTTCTGTTCCTTGAAGTGGCCCGCGCCCCAGGTGGTTGGATAGCCCGGGTACGCGATCAGATCTTTCGCGGCCCACGGGATGCCGTGCAGCGGTCCGCGATACTTCTTCGCGGCGATGTCCTGGTCCGCTTCGCCCGCTTGCTTCAACGCGAGTTCTTCGGTGAGTGACACCACGCACAGCAACGCGGGGTCGTACTTCTTCAGTCGCGCGAGGTAGACTTTCGTGAGTTCGGTTGAGGTGATGGTTCGCGCCTGGATCATGTGCGCGAGGCGTGTGAGCGGCAGGAACGCGAGGTCGTCGTCCTTCTCGGGCCGCTTCGGTTCGGCAGGCTTCGGGTTGAACTCGGTCTTCCCGCGACCCTCCCTCGACGGTGCTTCCCACGGGGTCGCGTTGAAATGAATCGCGGGTCCGACCGCGTTGGTGATTTCGAGTTTGTTGAGCGCCGCGACGTTCCGCAACGTGTTGGTAAGCGAGGTGGCGACGGCCTTCCGCTCCGCGTCGGTGAGCGTGATCCCCGCGACCCACTCGGCCCCTTGAACCATTTCCGCGGTGACGGTTTCGATCTTTGGTTGTGCGGCAGCGGCGGCGACCGCGCGCTGAAACGTGGCGCTACCGACACCGACCGCGGCAACGGCGGCGAACAGTTCGCGGCGCGAAACGTCGGCTGACATGAGAAGTTCCTCGGTGGAGTGCGCGATCGGAGAAGATTGTACCTGAACCCGCGGCGCCGGGGCGCGTCTTGTTTATCCTGGGACCGCGGGCGTCCCGCCCGCCGCGACGCCGCGCGGGTCGCTTCACGAAGAACCGCGTTGCGGCTCCACCTCGCGAAGCAGCGGGCGGGACGCCCGCGGTCCCAGGGAAGAACAGGTTTCCGATGTTTGTTTCGCACGAAGAGAACTGGCCCACCGCGACGAACCCGCGCTACCTGTTGAAGCTGTCGCGGGTGCGGCCGAGCGGGCGTCAGTACGCGCTGCTCGCGTGCGCCGTGGTGTTGGGCCGCTGAAACGACGCGGCCCCAGACGAACCGCGCGTCGCGTGAGGTGATATGCGATCAGTCGGTGGAAGCCACTTCGCCACCGTTCGCGGTGATGAGGGCCGCGAACGAAACCGGGGCTATGCTCTGGCGCAGGAACCGGACGCTGCCGTCGGCCATGCAAATGTTCATCCCGCCGGAGTGGAAGCTGTACCCTTCGCTGTCGTTGGTGCAGTTGAACGAACAGGTGCCGCCGACCGGCGTGGTGTTCGCGTTCACGGCCCCGGTGGTCGGGTGGGAACCGTCAATGCTACCCGAACCGGTGTCCGGGTCCGACCACCCGTAGCCTTCGCCCGACGGGATCGTGGTTCCCTGAGCGCGTCCCAGGATGTAGTAGTTCGGGCGCCCGCCGGCTTCCATGATCATGAGCGTGTTCGAGGTGCCGTCGGTGATCGCGAGAATGGGCGTGTCCGCTCCGTTCTGGAGCGCACCGGGATTGTCCGTGGTGCCCCCGAAGTTGGTGATGCCCATGTTCGCGTAGTACCGGTGCCGGATCGCGTGCGGCACGATGTAGTCCATCGCGCCCATCGTCAACCCCGACGTGGCCCCGCTCGTCGCGGCCAGTCGCCCGTCGGGCGCCGATGGACACTTGAAGAGCTTGAACGTCGCCTGCCCGTTGGTCAGGTTCGCGCCCGCGTTCCACTTGATGTTCTTGTCCCACAACCGGCCGACGTTGTCCTGTTCGACGTAGGAGAGCGCCAGAACGGTCCACGACGCCCACTTGCTCGACGGCGTGTTGACCCGCGTGGACGGCAGCTTACTGTCGTTGGCGCTCGCGTAGTTGTGCATCGCGAGACCGAACTGCTTCATGTTGTTCTGGCACGACATGCGGGCCGCCGCTTCGCGCACCTTTTGCACAGCCGGCAGGAGCAAGCCAATCAGGATCGCAATGATCGCGATTACGACCAGCAGCTCAATGAGCGTGAAACCGCGACGCGGGCGACTGTTCATCAGAACCTCGGTTGGTGACGTTGGTGACCGAGAAAGGGTACACGTCGCGGGTGAAATGTCGGTCAGACTTCGGAGAAGGTTTCGTGAGGTATATGTGAAGTCAACAATTGATGAACGTGTGATGTAGATTGCGTGAATACGGAGCCGCGTCGCGGCTCCGTATTCGTGTTACGCTCCGGGCGCCGGGACGATGTACGCGGTGATGGGCCGCACCGTTCGTAGCCAAGTGCCAAGGTGAAGCGACAACCTGCTGTGTTGAAACCTTTGTCTCTTCGCCCCGAAGGGGCGTTGGATAATAGCCCAGGGCGAAAGCCCTGGGAACGCGAACCCGGGTGCCGGTGTCTTTGTCGTGGTGCAGGCGGCCCGCCTGCAGAACCGATGCAGGCGGGCCGCCTGCACCACGCCAATACAGAGTTCCCATTCGGGGCGAAGAGAGCAAGTTGAATCCATGATTTCAACAGAGCTGCGACAACCAACAGGGCTTACGCCCCACGCTCGCCAAGAACCGTACTCATCCACACCAGCGCCTTCTCCAACGACTCCATCGGGAGACCGACGACGTTGCTCACGCTGCCGGCTTCAATCGTCAGATACGGGTCGTGCGGGAACTCGATCGCGTAGGCACCGCTGCACCCTTCCCACTTGCGCGTCTTCAGATAGGCGTCGATCTCGGCATCGGAGAACGCTTTCATGCGCACGAGGCTGCGCTCCTGCCAGCAGAACTGCCAGTCGGTCGGGCGGTGCCACAGACACACGCCGGTCCAGAGTTCGTGAACGGTGCCGGAGAGCGACGAAATGATGCGCTTCGCGTCGGCTTCGTCTTCCGGCTTGCCGATCACCTTGCCGTGCAACCAGCCCACCGTGTCCGCCGCGATGATGAGGCCGTCGGGTTCCTTCAGCGCGACGGCTTCGGCCTTGAGCCACGCGAGTTCGCCGACGTAGTGCCGGCAGTCGCCGAGCCTCGCTTCTGTTGGTTCGTCGATGTTCGACGGCTTGATTTCAAACGGGTAACCGGCCTGTTCCATTAACCACTTGCGGCCCCACGAACCGCTCGCGAGGATCAGGCGGAACGGGAGCTGTGTGTTCGTTGCCATGCGTCGAGTGTCTCCGCCAACTTGGGCCAGAGCCGGTCAGGAGTGAGTTCCGGCATGCAGATCATGTTACCGCATTTCTTGAGGTAGCTCCCGCCGCACGCGACGGTTGTTTCCACGCAGGAGGAAGCTTGCAAGTACGGGCCGTGAAGCGCGACTCGCGTGCAGGTGTACGGCGCGACGCCCGGGCGCCCGAGCGCCGCCGCGAGGTGAAGCGGGCCGGTGTCGTTGCCCACCATCACATCGACGAGCGATAACGTGGCCGCGAGCCGCGGAAGTGAGGTCTTCCCCGTGAGGTCGAGCGCCGGGCCGCGAAGGTTCGCGATGACTTGCTGTGACAACGCGGTGTCATCGCCGGTTCCGATGAAGACGCACGAGCCGCCGAATCGCGATTGTGAGCGCCCGAGCAACTCCGCGAAGTGCGTCGCGGGCCAGCGCTTCGTGAGCCACTTCGCGCCGACCGCGACCGCGACCCACGGGCGCGGCAGCGCGGCGAGTGCATTCCGGGCGGCGTCCACTTCGCTTGGCTGGAGCGGTACGCGGAACACCTTCGGTAAGTGCCCGACGCCGAACGCCTCCGCGACCGCCCACATGCGCTCGACCGCGTGCGCCGCGCCGAACGCCGGCGATGCCAGTTTGTGCGTGTAGGTGTACCGGCTGCCTTCGCGCGCGTTGCGGAATCCGACGCGGCGCGGCGCGCCACTCCCCCACGCCATCAGGCCGCTTCGCAACAGTCCTTGCATATCGATGACGAGATCGAACCGGCGCCGGCGAAGCTCCGACGCGAACGACCACGCGGCGCCGATCGCGCGAACGCCCTTCATCGCGCCGCGGTCGAAGGGGAGCGTGTCGGTTAAATCCGGGTGGCCGGTGAGAAGCGATTCGTAAGCGGAGTTCACAACCCAGGTGATGCTTGCGGTTGGGAACCGCGTGCGCAGAGCGGTGAGAACCGGCAGTGAATGAACGATATCGCCCAGCGCGCTCGGCTTGATGATCGCGATCCGTCGCGCGTCGATCCGGTCCAGCGACATCGGAATCCTTCCGAGGTGACCAAGAAGGATTAACCACAAAGGCACAAAGGACACAAAGAAGACCAAACACAAGGAGGAGAAGTCTTGTTCTGAAGAACTGTCCTCATCTTGCTTTCTTTGTGTCCTTTGTGCCTTTGTGGTTAATCCTTGCTTCTGATCTTTGGCAGCAGCGCCGCGACTGCGAACAGCGTGACCACAGCCGCCAGGTACGGTAGTGTGCGCGACGGTTCCGCCTGGAACAAGACCGATCCGAGGAACGGCCCGAGGATGCGCCCGAGCGACGCGAACGCTTGATTTACACCGAGTACTTCGCCTTGCCGCGCCGGGTCGGACCGCTTCGACACGAGCGCCGATACTGACGGGTTCACGAACGCGAAGCCGATCACGGAAACCGACACCGCAACGTAGAACAGCGCCTTCAGGTAGCCCGCCCCGCGCGTGTCGGGCATCGACGTGAGGAGCGCCACTGCTCCGACCATCGCGAGGCCCACGATCATCATTCCCAGGCCCGCGGCTAGCAACTTCGTTTCGCCGCGCTTCTTTACCATCGGTCGGTACGCGCCGCCCGCGAACGTCAGCACCGCGCCCACGAACGCGAACACCAGGAAGTTGTCGTTGTCCGCCATGTTGAACGCGGACTTCGTGAGCAGCGCGAGCGTGGCCTCGAAGTTCGCGAACGCGAAGATCGCGAGGAAGTAGATCAGCACCAGCGCGCCGACGGTCGGCATCGCGAGGACTTCGCGCGTCTTCGCGAGGCTGAAGAACTCCTTACCCGCTTTGTTGTTCGGGTCGCGTGTTTCCTTGAAGACGAGCAGCGCGATTATCAGCGCGACGAGCGACAGCCCGGACGCGAGCGCGCCGACGCCCCAGGCTTCCTGTGGGAAGATCGCCAGCCCGAAATACGCGATGAGCGGCCCGAACGTGAACCCGGCTCCGAACGCGATCCCGATCAGTGCCATGCCTTTGGCGCGCTTCTCGGGCGTGGTGCAGTCCGCGATCACGGCCGCCGCGGTACCGACGCTCGCGCCCGCGATGCCGGCGCCGATTCGCGAGAGGAGCATGAGACCGAGCGCGAGTGGCGCTTGCGTATCCGGTAGCGTGACCGCGAACGCGTACAGCGCGTAGAAGACCACCGACCCCAACAGACTGATGAGCAGCACCGGGCGCCGACCGATGCGGTCGGAGACGCGTCCCCACATCGGCGAGAACACGAACTGCATCAGCGAGAACACGGAGAACAGCACGCCGATCACGACCCCGCGCGTAACTTCGTCGAGCGCGAGCGCCTGGAGGTATGGCTCTGCCTGGCGTGGTAGCACCGGCAGGACGATGCCGAACCCGAGCAGGTCGATGAACACGACTAGCCAGACGATCAAGAGCGCGGACTTTTTAGGCGAATGGGGGGCGTCAGCCCCCTGTCGGTTTGCTGTCGGCGGAGTGTCATTCATGCGGAGAAGATACGGACGCCGCGCCGCCCGCACAGTCCGCGCCGCCGGTACGCGCGGCGCGACGCGACTGCACCTCGGTCCTGGTTTGAGTTGGTTGGCGTTGACCGCGGTCCCAGTTCTGACGACATTGCTAGATGAACCGCTGTCTAGGTATCACAAGCATGACACTCGCCGAAACGAACGCGCGCGCCACGGTCACGGACGCCGGGGCTCGCACCGCGTTCCTCGTGGTGAGGAGTGCGAGCGCGCCCGACGGGCGGTTGCTCGCGTCGGTGAAATACCCCGGCGAGAACCTGTCGCCCGAAGCCGCGATTCAGCGAGCCAGGGCCGAGAGCGGGTCCATGCCGGTGGGCTTTCAGGTGCCGGAAAGCGTGTGCGTGTTGCGAGTCGGTCCGAACTTCGCGCTGCTCAACTTCAAGTGCCTCGACGAACCGCATTTCCGGCCGCGTGAGATCGTCAATCAGTTCTGGTTCGGCGTGACGCACTACAAGGCGCGGTTGGTCACCTTCAACGGGCGCGGGTTCGACCTGCCGCTGCTGGAACTGGCCGCGTTCAGGTACGGCATCCAGGCGCGTGACTACTACCTGGCGCGCGACCGCTATCGCGGACCGATCGACCTGACAGACTGGTTCACGAACTTCGGCGCGGCTCCGCTCGCCGGTGGGTTGGACGTGTTGGCGAAGTTGCTCGGCAAGCTGGGAAAGACCGTGAATCCCGCACCGGTTGCCGAAACGATTCTGGAAACGAACGACCGCTGTTTGTGTGACGCGCTCGACACATACTTCGTGTTTCTGCGCACTCGCGTGATGACTGGCGATTTGAGTCCAGAGCAAGAAGCGGAACGTGTCGCAAACGCGAAGGCGTTTCTCCACGACAAGGCGGAAGACGTGCCCGTTCTCCGGCGGTATCTCGACAACTGGACCGACTTCGCGTCGTAGGTGCCGCTACTTCTTTCGCAGCACCCAGGCGTCTTGCGGCGGGTTGCCCTTCGCGCCTTCGGGCGCCATCTCCAATACCTCGAAACCGGCCGAGAACGCGCCGCGCACGAACGCGGGCGGGTGGAACACCGCGCAGTGGTTCGTCCCCGCGAGTTCGCCCCCGCGTACGACGAGTCGCCCGGCGCGGTAGTCCGCGCGTTCGGCGCGGTCCAGACGACCGAGCATCGCGTCGCCGTGAAGTGAGATCACCAGCACGCCGCCCGGTTGTAACACGCGACGCAGTTCGTGCATCCAGTGCGTTTGCAGGCGGAGCGGCAGGTGCGTGAACACCGAGAACGCGTAGACGAGATCGAAGGAACCTGCGTCGTAGTCGAGCGGCGATTCCAGCGCATTCACGGCGAATCGGCCGAACGGAAGATGCTCCGCGCACCAGTCCACCGCGACCGGGTTCGAGTCGCACCCGTGCAGTTCGGCGGGCAAGTGCCGCAGGTGCCGGATCACGCGCCCACAGCCGCACCCAAAATCGAGGATGCTGTCGCATGTCTCGACCGCGATACCGTTTTTCGCCAACAGTGAGGTGAGCGATTCCGCCGCGCGCCGACCGGCGGTGAGGAACCAGTCCGCGTCGTCGGTGCCCGCGACCATGAGTCGCAGCACGTCGGGCGGGAGCGGTGTGTCTTCCGTGGTGGCCGCGCGCTTTGAGTGAACCTCTCGCGAAACTGCTTTCAGGCGGTGGTTCTCGTTCGCAAGGCGCCAGCACTCTTCGGTGAGCAGTTTGCTCTCGCGCTCGCGCGAGTCGAGCGCGCGGACGAGCTTCGACAGACCGGGAACCAGGCGGAGCAACTGACGGGTTCGCATGTCACGCCTTCCAGAAGCGAACGAGTTCGTGCCGCAGGAACGCCCACAGCCCGCGGACCGCGAGCAGGCTCTTTCGCGCTTTCACACGCTGCCCGGACGCGTACCGCCACGCGGCTTCAACCAGCTTCTGCGCGATCTGGACTGGCGCGTCTGCGGTCACGAGCGTCTTGTACGCGAACAGCGCGCCGCGACTCGAACCGGTTTTGCGGAAGTAGTGGACGTAGCCGATCGCGACGTTCGGAGCCGCGAAGTGGACGTTGGCTCGCCCGGCGGCGCGCCCGTAGTGGATGATCTCTACCTGTGAGACGAACACTACCGGACCGTGCCGGCTCACTTGCGTGGAAAGATCGATGTCTTCGACGCCGAAGCCGTAGGTTTCGTCCCACCGGCCGCACGCCTCGAACACCTCGCGCGACAGGAACACGGCGGCGCCCATCAGTGCTTCGACCGCGCGCCCCTGCGACGGGTCGAAGGTGGCGCGGCGGTAGTGGTAGTACGCCTTGTGGAACAGCCCGGTCCAGCGGAGTAGGCTGACGCGGTGCAACAGCGCCGCGAGCGTGGGGCGCTGCCGGTACGAAATTTGGGACTCCCCATCGGCGCCGCGCAATCGTGGGCCGAACATGCCCACTTCGGGGTTCGCTTCGGCGAGGTCGAGGAACTGCCTGAGCGTGTTCGCGGGAACAAGAGTGTCGTTGTTCAGGAAGAAAAGGAACCGACCACGGGCGCTGGCGGCGGCTTGGTTGCTGGCCGTCGCGAACCCGCGGTTGTCCTCGTTGCGGATCAGCACCACGTGGGGGAACTCGGTCGCGATCATTTCCGCGGCGCCATCGGTCGAGCCGTTGTCCGCGATCACCACTTCGAACTTTACGCCTTGTGATTGGCCGAAGAGTGACTGGAGGCAGCAGCGGAGCAGGCCGGAGCAGTTCCAGTTGGCGATGCACACGGACACGTCCGGTTTGATCGGGCGCGTAACGCGGGCTTCGGGCGGTGCGGTCTGCACCTGGAACATGAGCGCATCCTGCAGTCGTTCGGCCGGGGAAATCCGTCCGGCGCGAGGTTCTACCACTTCCGCGCGACACGTGTCAACCGCGACGCGCGAATGTGAATGAAGGCGAGCGGGGGCGTAAGCCCCCTGATAGGTCCGACAATCTCAATGGCTGTCGGATCTATCAGGGGGCTTACGCCCCCCGCTCGCCTTCCAGCTACTTCTTCTCGAACGGCTCAACCTTGTCGCCGCCCTCGAACCCTCCGGTTGAGAACAACGCGCGCGGGAGCAACCGCAAGTTGATCGCGTAGCGCACCTTCAGTTCCTTCCCGCCGGTCACGGTCAGCGACGTCGCGGAGATGAGTTTGTCCTCGTTGCCCAGCGCACGCTCGACGTCCGCGCCCTGGCCACCGGTCTTCTCGACCAGTTTTTTGATGCGCGCCGGGTTCACCAGCACGTCGAGCATCGGCGACTCGGCAGGCTTCACCGCGAGTGCCTCTTTGAGAACCGGCACCGGGTTCGGTCCGACGACCACGAACACGCCCGTCGGCGCGAACGCGAACGCGACCACGCACTTGTCGTCGCCAAACGGCTTGGTGATGTCGAGAAACCCGCCGGCCTGCGGCTTGTACGTGTGGATGTTGATCTTCTCCAGTTTGTCGGTGCTCCACTTGAACCGGTCCTGCTCGTCCTGCGGCGCGTCTTTCTCGACGAACGCTTTGAACTCCTTTTCGAGCTTAGCGGTGTCCTCGAACGCGACCGCCGCGACCAGCGTGAAGTCGCCGTCTTTGTTAGGCCCGCGCACGGCGCCGACGATGTCCGCCTCGCCGGTCTTCACGGTGCGGATCAAGCCCTTGAACAGTTCGTCCACGAGGTCTTTCGCATTGCCGGCCGGCCCCACGGCCTTCTGACCCTCTTCGAGCGCCTTCACGGTGCCGTTCTTCAGCTCGTCGTTGAAGAACGGGAGCCTCGCTTTGAAACCCGCGGTCGTGTCCGGCGTGAGCAACCCGCCGAACTTGTTGCCGGTCGGCTTGAAGCCCGCGACCGCCTTCGACAACGCCGTGTCTGGTTTGCCTTTCAGTGAGGCTTCGACACTGAGTTCGCCGGTCGGCACGTCGAGGTTGAGCCGCACCGCGGCGGTATCGCCGCCCCCGAGGAGCAGCACGTACCGCCCGAACATCTTCTCGACTTCCTCGAAGAGTGGCTTGAAGATCGCCATCTCTTGCTTGCCGAACCCGAGCGGTCCGCGCCCATCTTCGCCGAACCCGAGTTCTTTCTTGATCTCTTCGGCGTAGGTCGGGATGGCCTTGATGACGTCGAGTGTGAGCCGGTCGAAGTGGAACCGCCCGGTGAAGATGGCCTGGTCCGCCGGGTCGTAGATCTTGTTGGCCGGCACGAGCGCCTTCGCGTCGAGCGCCGGTTCCGGTTTCGCGCCGTAGGAGATGTACGCGTATCGCTCGCTGAACTTCATGCGAGCCTTGTGTCGCGGGTCGAGCGGCGGGAGTTCGTAGATGCCGTTGCCCAGGTCTTTGGGCTTCCCGTTGTTGAACCGCTCGCACAGCGCGAGGAAGTCTTTCTCGTTGGTGAACGGGAACGCGATCACGGCCACGATGTCTTCCGGCTTCGATGCGAGCGTGACGTAGCCGATGATTGGGCGCTCGAGGTCCAGCCCGTGAAACACCTTCTCGCCGAACTTCTCCTTCAGGCCCGCGTTGAGCGCCTTGACAGCTTTTTCGCCGCCGATGAGGTCGGCCGCGGCGCGGAGGTCGTCGAGTACGCGATTGACCGGTTGTGTCTGGAACGTGATCGGTGGGTCGGCCGCGCGAAGGGTGGCGGGCGCGAGGAGCGCCGCGGCTGTTAGAACCAGAGCGTAGCGCATCGGGGTTCTCCGAACAGGTGATGTGAACCAGCCCAATCAGGATACACGCGGAGTAAAGGGTTGCAACCGGCGCGCCGGCGCATAGGGTTTCGTTTCAGGCGAGCGAGGAACCAATCATGCACCAACGAGCGGTGGCGTATTTCCAGGGACTGCAAGACCGCATTTGCGCCTCGGTGACACGCGCCGACGGCGGCGCGAAGTTTCGCGAAGACACGTGGGTTCGACCCGCCGGTGGCGGCGGGCGCTCGCGCGTGATCGAAGACGGCGCGGTGTTCGAGAAAGGCGGCGTGAACTTCTCGGAAGTGTTCGGCGAGTTCGCACCGGAATTCGCGAAACAAATGCCGGGCAACGGCTTGGCGTTCACCGCGGCCGGCGTGTCACTCGTGCTACACCCGCGAAGCCCGCTGATCCCGACCGTTCACGCAAACTTCCGTTACTTAACACACGGCACGAAGAAGTGGTTCGGCGGAGGCGGCGACCTCACACCGTACTACCCATTTAAAGAGGACGTGATCCAGTTCCACCGCACCTGGAAGAGCGCATGCGATGCGCACCCCGGCGTCGCGGACCACGCGAAGATGAAGAAAGATTGCGACAACTATTTCCACATCAAGCACCGCAACGAGGCGCGCGGCGTGGGCGGCATCTTCTTCGACTACATGGACGCGACGGAAGACGCGTTCGCGTTCGTGCGTGCCGCTGGCGACGCGTTTCTCGATGCGTACCTTCCCATCGTGGAACGTCGAAAGGGGTTGAGCTACACACCGGAGCAGCGGTTCTTTCAGGAGTACCGTCGCGGGCGGTACGTGGAGTTCAATTTGGTGTACGATCGCGGCACGGTGTTCGGTTTGAAGACCGACGGCCGCACCGAGAGCATCCTGATGAGTCTTCCGCCGGTGGTGCGGTATGTGTACGACTACAAGCCCGCGCCCGGCTCGCCGGAGGCGGAGCTGACGGACTACTGGCTGAAGCCGAACGACTGGGCCGCGATGGCGGTTACTTCGACGTGATGTCGAACTTGAACTCGTTCGGTCCGCTGGCGCTCACCTCGGCCGAAAGGGTCGTGTTCGGACCCCAGTACTTGGGCAAGGTGGTGTTCTGTTTTTGGCGCGCGCCGCCGTACTTCTCGACCGGCGGACCCTCGACGTAGATGAAGACCTCAACCTGGTTGTTGCCGACCGGCGCCTCTCCCGCGAAGGCGCCGTTGTGGATTTCGAGGATCTTGGGCGAGACGCCGAGCATTCCGAAATGGATCTCGCCGGCGGGAACCAATTTGCCGTCGATGCTGACGGTTCCCCTGACGTTGGCGACCGCGCCCGCGGTCGGCTTTGCTGGACCGCAGCCGGGGTGCCCGACGAGCGCGAGAACGACACACGTCGCGAGGCACGAGCGAGACATCACGGTATTCCATCCGAAGTGGGAACCGCCGAACAGACCGATCCGCTAAGCGGACCGGTTGGGACGCTTGGCTAAAGCCGATCACGGGTCAGCGAACACCAACCCGTCGTTGCGGGAGGCCGCGGCCGACAGCGTTGCAATCGGCGTGGCGTTCGACCAGAAACGGACCGAGCCGTCGCCGAAGAGGAGGTTGCACCCCCCCGTGTGCATCGAACTGAGTGGAATGTTGTTTCCGACGTTGTCGCTGCACCCAGCGCTGCTCGTGGTGAAACCGATCTGGTTGATGCTGTATCGGATCGTCGCGCAGTTGTAGACGTAGTCGGTGCCACCGGTCGAGGCGAGGTTCTGACGGCAACCCTGAATCCACCCGTCCGGCCCACCACTGGTGACCGCGATCGGGCTGGGGCCGCCGAACGCACCGCCGAGGACGGGTTGATTGCTCGCGTTTCGCAAGTGGTTGCTCTGTTCGCCCACCATAATGGTGCTGCTGGTGCCGTCGGTGACGTCGGTGAGTTTGATCTGACTGAGTTGGAAGAGGATGCCCTTGTTGCTGACGATGTTGGTGACGTAGGTCACCACCCCGACGTCGGTGGCCGAACCGCCAATGGCGACGTAACTGGTGTACATGAGGCCGACCCCACCCGCGCCGGGGAGGACTGTTGTGTACGGGTTCATGAGCGGCAGACTGGTGGACGGGCACCGATAGTTGGAGATCTGCAATCCCTTGATCGTCGCGTTGTTGTTCGCGTTCTGCCACCCGCTCTCACCACTGAATTGCCACCGATCGAGGACGGCCGTCTGCTCCATATGCGCGAGAATGAAAACCATCCACGAGCTACCCCAATTCGCGTTGGCGGCCGTTTGCGGCGTCTTCCACGGAGCGACGTCGGCGGCGGCTCCGGGCGGGAAGCGGCCGTAGGTTTCGTGGTAGTTGTGCAGCGCCAGCCCGATCTGCTTGAGGTTGTTCGTGCACTTCATGCGGGCCGCGGCTTCGCGCACCTTCTGCACCGCAGGGAGAAGCAGCCCAATCAGAATGGCAATAATCGCGATGACGACGAGGAGTTCGATCAGCGTGAAAGCCAACCTTCGTGGAGCATTCATCGAAGTTCTTCCTCAACGGGAGAGTGGATGAGGAAAGTGCTTGTGGATTAGACCCCTCCTTATCCTCTGCTGTCAAGAAAAAACGATCCAACGTACATCCGCGTCTCACAATCGCGCCGCAACGGTCTTCGCGTTAGCAACAACCCGGTGTTGAGCAGTTCGTCGCGGGGGCACATCCACTCACGCCGCACTTGTCGGGCGCGAGGCAGTCGGTGTGCTTTTTGCCCAAATGGAACAGCACGCCCATCGGCGTGACCTCCGCACCGATTACCGGTAGTTGCGAAACCCAGTCGCGCTCGTATTCCACTTCCACCGACAGGTCGTCCGAACCAAGCAGCGGGGCCGCGAGCTTCAACACGCCCGCAAGCTTCCCCGCCGTGAGCCGGTGTGCCACATCACTCGCGACCCAGACCTGAAGCAGACACGTGACCGCGGAGCGGGTCGTGCCGCCACAGTCGATGAAGTCCTTCTGCACGCGACCCACCTCGGTGACATGAAAGTGCGCGGGCACGAAATCGCCATCGGGGAGCATCAGGTGCAGCGCCGCGTTCGGGTCGGTCAACAGCGCGGCGCGGAACTCGGCAACGTTCATTCGCGTACCCTCGGTGGTCGGACGCCGTTACCATACCGGTTGGTCGCGCCCGGCCAAGCGTGAATGAAAAATGAACGCCTCGTGGCAATTTCGTTGCGGAGGATGGGTGGCTGGGTGTATGTAGTGGAAGTGTGAAGAGTGTGATTTATTTCTACCGCACGAGTTCTCCACCTCAACAACACTTTGGCTTCACGTTCTATCTTTCCCCCGCATTCGGGCATGGTTCAAAACGGCCACTTTTTGGGTAACAGCAGGCATCCGCGCGCACCCTGGGCGTGCTCGCTTCGGGAGCGAGTTTGGGGGACCGTTCCGCAGCGGTGCTAATTGTGGGAGAACGGCTGGTAGCCGAGCATCGCCAACCAATG
>CAMDQN010000008.1 GCA_945905925.1 Singulisphaera sp. GP187 | reverse complement strand
AGGGGTTCGTTTGAAGAGAAGGGGGGAAGGGGGGAAGGGGTGAAAGGGAGAGAAGAACAGAGCCAGGACGATTGGTGCTTCGTCTTTTTCTCCCCTTCTCCCCTTCTCCCCTTCTCCCCTTCTCCCCTTCTCTTCAAACGAACCCCTTCTCTTCAAACGAACCCCTTCTCTTCAAACGAACCCCTTCTCTTAATCCGAAGCGGTCATCTCTTCGGTGAGCATCGCGTCAGTGTAGACGTTCTGCACGTCGTCGTGGTCGTCCAGCGCCTCCATGAACTTGATCACCTTCTTGCCGGTCTCCACGTCGATGTCTTTTTGCATCTTCGAGAGGTACTTCACTTCGGCTTCGGTGGTTTCGATGTTCGCGGTCTTGAACGCCTCGAACACCGCGGTGAAGCTGGACGGGTCGCAGATAATCTCAAACGTGTCGCCCTCGCGCTTCAGATCCTCCGCGCCGGCTTCCAGCGCGATCGCCATCAGCGCGTCCTCGTCAGTGTGCTTGGTGGCATCGACTGCGAAGAACCCCTTGCGGTCGAACATGTACCCGACGCTGCCGGGTACGCCGACGGTGGCGTTGGCGCGCTCGAAGATCTTCTTGACCTCGCCGTTGGTTCGGTTCCGGTTGTCGGTCAGCACATCGACGAGCACCGCGACCCCGCCAGGTCCGAACCCCTCGTACATGATCTCGTCGAAGTTGGCGCCTTCGGTGTCGCCAGTGCCTCGCTTGATGGCCCGTTCGATGTTCTCTTTGGGCATGGAAACGGAGCGCGCCTTGTCGATGGCGTAGCGGAGGCGGAGGTTCATCGTCGGGTCGCCGCCGCCGCTGCGGGCCGCGATGATGATGTACCGGCTGAGCTTGCTGAACACCTTGCCCCGCTTGGCGTCCACCACGTTCTTGTGGCGCACCATGTTCTTGTAGTGGCTGTGGCCTGCCATATCCGAAACCTCTCGGGTAACCTTGATCGAATCAGTATAGCAGGCGCCCGGCGGTGTGGCGTCCAAGCTCACGGGTAGTGCCTTGACAAGCCGGAAGTGTAAGCGACGGGTTACGTTTGCTCTCGCTTACGCTTCCGGCTCGTCAAGGCAAACCCTGCAGTCCGGACGCGTCGAGCAGCGCGCGGCCGTCGAGCAACTCCGCGATACGCCGCAAGTCGTCCTGAAACAGGTAGTCGGCTTCGTGGTGCGCGGTCACGGCTCGCACGCGGAGGTGCGCCGCTTCCACGCCGCGACCCGGGCGCAGCGGTAAGCGGTAGTCGAGCGCCTGCGCCGCGGTCAGCAGTTCGATCGCTAACACCGTTTCCACGTTCTTCAGCACCATCAACAGTTTCACCGCCGAAATGCTTCCCATGCTCACGTGGTCTTCTTGACCCAAGCTCGTCGGGATCGAATCGACGCTCGCCGGGTGGCACAGCACCTTGTTCTCACTCACCAGCGCCGCCGCCGTGTACTGCGGGATCATGAACCCTGAGTTCAGCCCCGTTTCGCGCATCAATAGCTTCGGTAACCCGTCGTGACCTTCGAGCAGAAGGTAGATGCGGCGCTCGGAGATGCTCGCGTACTCCGCCAGCGCGATCGCGGCGAAGTCGAGCGCCAGCGCAAGTGGCTGACCGTGGAAGTTCCCGCCACTCACGATGTCGCCGTTCTCGAACACCAGCGGATTGTCGGTCACGCCGTTGATCTCGGTTTCGAGTACGCCGGTCGCGTACGCGAGCGCGTCGCGGCTCGCGCCGTGAACCTGCGGCACGCACCGCAAGCAGTACGGGTCTTGCACCTTCCCGCAGTTCCGGTGCGATTCCAGAATCTCACTCTCCTGAAGCAAGAAGCGGACATTCGCCGCGACCGCGCCGTGACCGGGGTGCGGGCGGATTGCGTGTATCCGCGAGTCGAACGGTTTGATGCTCCCTTGCAGCGCTTCGAGCGACATCGCGGTTGCGATGTCGAAAAGGTCAACGAGGCGCGAACAGCGTTCGAGAATCCACGCGCCGTAAGCGGCCATGAGTTGCGTGCCGTTGATGAGTGCTAGCCCATCTTTCGCTGCGAGTGCGATCAGCGAAAAATCGTGCGCGCGAAGCACGTCGGCCGCAGGCACTTTGTTCTTTCGGTCGTCATCCCAGAACTCACCGAGACCGATCAGCGGCAGGCACAAGTGCGCGAGCGGAGCGAGGTCACCGCTCGCGCCGACGCTCCCCCGACTCGGCACCACGGGTATCAGGTTCGCGCGATCAAACGCGATGAGCCTTCGGAACACCGGTAGCGACACGCCGGAGTAGCCAAGCCCTAATGCGTGAACCTTAAGTCGCAGCATGAGCCGCGAAATCTCCGGCGGCACCGGTTCGCCCACGCCGACCGCGTGACTCAGTAGTAGGTTCCGCTGTAGGGCGGTAAGTTGGTCGTCGGGCACGCGTTTGTTCGCGAGCGCGCCGAACCCGGTGTTGATGCCGTAGTGCGGCAGTCCGTCCGCGCACGCGGCTTCCACACGCGCGCGGCTGGCTTCAACGGCGGACGTGTCGCGCGCGAAATATTCCACGCTCGCCGCGAGGTCGGCGTGTAGGTTACGAACGGTGATGCGCGGCGCGCTCATTGCGGTTCACCTGCTGGTTAGCGCCTGCCCCGGCGGGGCGGTTGCGACACTCACGAGTCATCAGCATGCCCAACACGACGTTTACCCTGCGGTCGCCGATGGCGGTCTCGGCGCAGGAATTGTACGAGTGGCACGCGCGCCCGCTCGCGTTCCACCGACTCACACCGCCCTGGGAAGACACTCGGGTCGTGAAGCAAGAAGGCGCGTTCGGCACGGACGGCTTCCGGGCCACGGTGCGCACGCACATCGTCGGCCCACTCAACGGGACGTGGATCGCGGAGATGTACGACTTCCAACCCGGTCGCCGGTTCCAGGACCGCGAGTTGAAAGGACCGTTCGCGTTCTTCAACCACACACACGATTTCATCCCCGACACACCAACAACGTCGTTCCTCGAAGACCACATCGAATACCGGCCACCGTTCGGAATACCAGGCCGCGTGTTCGGCAACGGCATCGTGCGCAAGCGACTCACGAAGGTATTCGCGTACCGGCACGTCGTCACCGCGAGCGACCTTGCCAGACACGCGAAGTTCGCCCACAAGCCGAGGCTCACGGTCGCGGTCACCGGCTCGCGCGGGCTGATCGGCTCCGAACTCGTGCCGTTCCTCACAACCGGCGGACACAAGGTCGTTCGCCTCCTCACCGGCAACGCGACCCCGCCCTACGCGGACGGCACGACGTGGACGGCGTGGAACCCGAACGCACCGATCGACCCCGCGACACTCGAAGGCGTGGACGCGGTGATTCATCTCGCGGGCGATGGCGTGGCCGAAGGCCGTTGGAACGCCGCGAAGAAGAAAAAGATTATGGACAGCCGCGCCGGGCCAACGCGAACCGTCGCGCAGTCGCTCGCGTCCCTTCCGGTGGAGAAGCGGCCAAAGGTATTTGTGTGCGCGTCCGCGATCGGCTTCTACGGGAAGCGCGGCGACGAAGAGTTGACCGAGGATTCGGCCGCCGGAACGGGCTTCTTCCCGGACGTGGTGAAGGCGTGGGAGGACGCGAGCGCCCCGGCTCGCGACGCCGGCATCCGCACCGCGAACATGCGAATCGGGGTGGTCCTTACACCGAAGGGCGGCGCGATCGGCAAGCAACTGTTCGCGTTCAAGGCGGGGATGGGCGCGACTCTCGGAAGCGGCAAACAGTGGACGCCGTGGATCACGGTTCACGACACGGTCGGTGCGATCTATCACGCGCTGATGTCTGACAACGTGAGCGGTCCGGTGAACACCGTGGGGCCGAACCCGGTCACGAACCACGCGTTCACGAAAGCACTCGGTCGCGTACTCAGGCGTCCGGCACTCATGTGGCTGCCGCGAACCGCGCTCCGCGTGATGTTGGGCGAGATCGCGGACGAAGCGCTGCTCGCGAGCATGAAGGTACGCCCCACGAAACTGCTCGCGACCGGCTTCGCGTTCGACCACCCCGACTTGGAACCCGCACTGCGGTTCTTGTTGGGTCGGTAGTGTCGCGGTATCATTCGCGTGTTGGTCGGGTCGGTTGAGTTTAGCTCGTGGGTTTCCCACAGGGTGATGTTGCGTCACCCGAGCAAACAGCTCGTCATTCGGCTTGAGGAAGGCTGTTCCAGCACCGCTATCTCCGCGCGGTTATAATAAAAAGGACGAGCTGGAACAACCTCGCCGGTCGCGGTTCTCGTCCTTTTTATTATAACCGCGCGGAGGCGGTGCCGTGAGCCTTCCACAACACCGGTCTTGAAGTAGACTCCCGACCCGACCGACACTCTTCTCATTGCGTCCCCTTCGGGCACGCCGCTAAACGGTCCGACCCCGTTGCTTCCACACGTCACTCGCCGCATAATCCACATCACTGCTCGTTTCCCCGTAAGGAACCTCTCTATCATGCGCCGCCTCGTACCCGTCGGATTACTCGTCGCGTTCAGTTTCGCGCTCGCACTCGCGCCTTCAACGGCCGCCCCGAAAGCCGATGACGTGAAGATCACCTGGAAGAAGACTGTGCTGGACACGAAGTTCCGCTCCGAAGGCGTCGCCATCGCGGACGTGAACAAGGACGGCAAAATCGACGTGCTCAACGGCGAGTACTGGTACGAGGCGCCCAACTGGAAGGCGCACGAACTGCAACCGTTCAAGGATCACAAGGACGGGCTGGGCAACTACAGCCGCGTGTTCGCGTGCTGGGCCGACGACTTCAACGGCGACGGCTTCCTTGACCTCATCGTGATCGACTTCCCCGGCGTGCCGTGCTACTGGATGGAGAACCCGAAGGGTAAGGCGACCAGCGAGGACGGCAAGCCGCTGCACTGGAAGAAACACATCATCTGGCACTCGGCCTGCAACGAAACACCGCTCTACACGGACCTCGTTGAGAAAGGCAAGCGGGTTCTGGTAATGGGTTTCCAACCGGTGGGCAAGGGGAACGAAGGGCAGATGGCGTACTTCACCCCGGACCCGAAAGACCCAACGGCACTCTGGGTGATGCACCCGATTAGCGAGCCGAGTACCCCGGCCAAACTGGAGAACGGCAAAGAGGTGCCCAACACCCGCAAGGAGATCCCCGGCACGCAGAAGTTCAGTCACGGGCTGGGCACCGGCGATCTGAATGGCGACGGCAAGGCCGACGTGATCTGCACCGGCGGCTGGTGGGAACAACCGACGAAGGCCGACGGCAAGACCGCGTGGAAGTTCCACCCGGCCAACTTCGGAGAAGCGTGCGCCGATATGTTCGCCTACGACATGGACGGCGACGGCAAGTCTGATGTGCTCTCCTCGTCGGCGCACAAGTTCGGCATCTGGTACCACAAACAGCGCCCGACCGACGCGGCTGGCAACCCGACGTTCCAGAAAGTGGATCTGTTCCCCAAACTGGTGAGCGAGACGCACGCGGCGCACTTCAAGGACATCGACGGCGATGGGCGGCCGGACTTCATCACTGGCAAGCGCTGGTGGAGTCACGGTAAGTCCGAACCGGGTTCCGATGGCCCGGCTGCGATCTACTGGCTGAAGAACACCAAGGGCGCCGACGGCATCGTGAAGTTCGAGACGATGACCATCGACGAGGACTCCGGCATCGGCACACAGTTCGAGGTTGCGGACATCAACGGGGACGGCTTGCTTGACGTGATCTCGTCGAACAAGAAGGGCGTCCGCGTCATCGTGCAACAGCGGACGAAGTGAAACCGCTCGCGGCTTCGCGAGTCACGGAGTGGAAGTGATCGTGTCGGAACCATCTCAACCGGCCGTCGCGAAGGCGAAGCAGTGGCTCTGGGGGCTGCTGCTCATCGCCGGCGCGACGTCCGGGTTCGCTCTCGCGGCCGGTAGCCACTTCCGCCCGAAGGTCGGGTACGTCAGCGACTTCACCCAGGACTGGCTCTCCGCGCGCGAGGTGATCGCAAACCGGCCGCCCTACGGCGACCTGTGGGCGATGGTGCGCCAACAGTTCCACGGCGAACCGCCGACCGACTTCCTCCAGTGGAACGCGCACCCACCGGCGTCAATTCTGCTCGTGTTGCCGCTCGGCTTCCTGCGCCACGAAATCGCGTTCTTCGTGTGGAACCTCGCGACGTTCCCGCTGTTCGTCGTCGCGGTGTGGATCGTGATGGCCGAACTCGCGCCGTGGAACTGGCGCCGCGGCGCGCTTGCGGCACTTGCCATCGGCGCGGTCGGGATCACGTGCTTTCCGCTGTTGCATCAGGTCGTAATGGGGCAATTCAACGCGCTACTCGCGTTTCTGATTGCGGTCGCGTGGGCGAGCGACCGGCGCGGGTGGTGGCTGACGGCGGGACTCGCGGTCGGGTTCGCGGCGGCGATCAAACTGTTCCCCGCGTTCCTGTTTCTCTACCTGCTCGGAACCCGCCGCTGGCGCACAGTGGGCGTCGCGGTTGCGGTCATCGTGGCTGTGAACGCCGTCGCGCTCGGGGTGTTCGGGTTCGGCGCGTACCGCACTTACGCGTTTGAAGTGGTTCCAGCGGTGTCGGCGAAATACGCCACGCAGTGGAACAATCTCTCTCTCCAGGCGTTTTGGCTCAGACTGTTCGACCCCACTCCCGAGAGCCGTATCGTCGCGGTGGCGCACCTGCCGCTGTTGGGGAAACTGCTCGGCGCGCTGAGCCGGTTCGCGGTGATCGTCCTCACGGGCCTCGCGGCGTGGCGTGCGACTTCACTCGCGGCACGCGACCGCGCGTTCGCGCTCGCGGTCACGGGGATGATCCTCGTCTCGCCGATTGCGTGGCCGCACTACCTCATCATGCTGGCCGTTCCGATTGGGGTTCTGGGCGCTAATCTCTACCGCTCCGCGTGGCGCTGGCCTTTGGTAGCGTGCGTGGCCGTGATGTGGCTCCCGGACACGTTCACGTCGCGGGTCGCCTTCGGCCCGGAGTTCGTCGAACAGATGTCGATCCAGCGCCACTCGCCGCTCTCCCCGGTGCACAATCTCCTCATCGTGTCGGTCCTCCACTATGCGGTTCTGGGCGCGTTCCTGTTGACGCTCCGGCTGCCGGTGTCGAGTACCGAAGGCGAGAGAGCGAGCAAACCCGCGGAAAACCGATGACATCGCCCAAGTTGCCGCCGTGGAGCCGGATTCGGATCACGGGCCGGGGTTCGTGGCCTGCTTCCGCCCGGCCGATGGGATGTGTGGGACTTCGTCCGGGAGTGCGCTTGTGGTGGGCTTCTTCCTGCTCGCCCTCCTCGTTCGGGCGGAACCGCCGCCCGCGAGCGGTTGAAGCCATCACCCCGCTCGCTATCATCAACTCCCTGACGATACTTTTCTCCTACAGGGTGGCGATCCCCCCATGCGGCACGTGCTTTCCGCTCTGGTGCAGAACCAACCGGGCGTCCTGGCGACCGTCGCCGGGATGCTCCACTCGCGCGGGTTCAACATCGACAGCCTCGCGGTCGGCGAAACCGAAACGCACAACCTGTCGCGCATGACGTTCGTCGTCAACGGCGACGACACCGTGCTCGACCAGGTGCGGAAGCAGCTCGACAAGATCGTGACCGTCGTGCGCGTGGACGACATCAGTTCCGAGAACTTCGTCGAGCGCGACCTGATGATTATCAAGGTGACATGTACCTCCGCGCAGCGCCCGGAAGTGTTCCAATTGTCCGAGAGCTTCCGCGGCCGGGTGGTGGACATCCAGCACGACAACGTGATGATCGAGATCAGCGGCACCGAAGGGAAGGTCGAGGCGTTCATCGAACTGATGCGCCCCTACGGCATTCTGGAACTGGCCCGCACCGGGCGCATCGCGCTGGTCCGCGGCGCGGCGAAGCCGGCGGTCGCTTGAGACTGGAGAAACGATGAATACCGCGCCCGAGAAAATCATTCTGCCGACGCGTCGGCTCGACCCGGCCGTAGTGGAACTGCTCCGCGCGCTGAAGCCCGGCGACAAGGTCAAGATCACGCAGACGGTGCGAGTGGGCGCGAAGAAGTGGACCGCCGAAGCAACGGGCGAGTTCCGCGGCCTCGCGTACCTGCAAACCGGCGTCACCACGGAGCGCGTGAAGGAAGACGATCTGGTCGTGCCCGTGGTCCGGTTCACCAAGCCCAACGGCGAACTCACCTCGATCAGCCTCGACGAACACACGAAAGTCGAACGCGCCTGAAAGCAGAAGCCCCTGGTATGGGCGTTCTCCCTGGGTTCGGTTCTTTCCTCACACTCTCACTATTTCAAGTCCTTCAGATACGCGTCGTGGAACACGCGGACTGCGTCCGCGAGGTCTTTCGCCGTGGTCGCGTACTTGTCCTTAGCACGAAGATCGGTGCCGAGTTCCAGTTGGATCGCGTCGATCGCGAACGCAGTGTGGCTGCCGTAGTTGGTGACGATGTACCCGCCGGTGAACTTCGACTCCTCCTTCGCGGTCTCCTCCGCGTCGCCGGGCGGCAGGACCTTGTAGCCGAGTTTCTCCAGGCGGCCGAGTACGCTGTTCTTCCCGCGAATCGCGGCCATGCCGTCGCGGTCCTTGAGCAGTTTCACAGTCTTGAGGTTCTGCGTACCGCGGCAGATCGCGCCCGTGAACGCGGCCTGCCCGTGAATGTCGAGAAGGATGCCGCGGCCGTGCTTCTCCTTGACCGCCTTGCACGCGACCGCGAGCGGGTCGTGGTACGCGTCGTAGTATGGCTTGGCCTTGTCGCTCTCGTAGCCCTGTTCGCGCGACCGGTTCACGTCGAGGTACTTGCGCTCGAACCGCGCGATCACGACCCACGGCTTGGCGCCGAGCAGTTTCTCGATTTCGGCTACGAGTTTTTCGACGAGTTCGGCAGTGTTCTCGTCGCGCACGGTCTGGAAGTTGGTAAGTCCAGTGCCGACGCGCTCCGGCACGTTGGGCACCTTCTTGCGCCCGCCGTGTGGCGCCGAAATGATGATCGGCAGCGTGCCCTTCTGCACCGTGACGAAGTCTTCCGGCTTGGGCGCGTCCGGTGCGGCGGGCGAGAGTGCGACAAACGCGGGAAAGACGAAAGCGAGCGAGGCGAACAGCCAGGGCATGACGGAGCCTCGTGGGGCAGTTACCGGTTGCGGTCGGACCTTCAACACGATGACGCGCCGCTCGGAATCGATGAACCTGACGCCGAGCGGCGCGTCATCGTATTCGTACACGGTTCGGCGAGAGATTTCCCGCTCTCTCGGTTCTTTCAGGCTTCTTCGCGTCTGCGCTCCACTTCCTCGCGCGAGTACGGCGAGCGCGGAAACTTGAGCGGCGTGCAGGACGCGATCACCGTTCCCGTTCCGTCCACGATGTGGATCACTCCCTTCGCCTCGGCGATCTGCTTCGCCATCTCCGCGTCGGCCAGAATCTGCATCGTCGCTCGGTCCTCCCTTGAGTTCGCTCCCATCATACGAGAAGGTCGCGGCAGTCCGCGATCGTGCCGGCCAGCGCGCTCGCGGCCACCGTCAGCGGACTGGCGAGGAACACTTTCGCCTCCTTGTGACCCATCCGACCCGGGAAGTTGCGGTTCGTCGTGCTGATGCAACTGATCGGCGTGTTCAAGCGCCCGAAGGTGTCCGATGGCCCGCCCAGGCACGCGGCGCAACTCGCTTCGCCGATCTTCGCGCCCGCCGCGAGGAAAATGTCACGCAGGGATTTGCCGCCGATCTTCTCGGTGTCGAGGCCGCGCGCGACTTCGGTCGTCGCGGGCACCACGAACGTGTCGATCTTCACGGACTTGCCGTTGAGCAACCCGGCCGCGGCCTTGAAGTCGGTCAGTTTCCCGCCGGTGCAACTGCCGATGTACGCGCGGTCCAGCTTCGTCCCCTTTACTTCCGAGACGGTCGCTTTGTTGTCCGGTGAGTGCGGCTTCGCGATCACCGGTTCCATCTTCGTCACGTCATAGACCTTCTCGAAGTCGAACTTCGCGCCCGGGTCGGTCTTCACCGCACTGTACGGCTTCTGCCCGGCGTTCCGTTTGTTGACGTAATCGAACGTGACCTGATCCGCCGCGATGATGCCGTTCTTGCCGCCGGCCTCAATCGCCATGTTGCACAGCGTCATGCGCTCTTCGATGTTGAGCGCGTACACGCCGTCGCCGTCGAACTCCATCGCGCGATACGTGGCGCCGTCCACGCCGATGTCGCCGATCACCGCGAGGATCAAATCCTTCGCCATGAGGTATGGCGGGAGGTTCCCGTGGAACACGAACCGCATGGTGGGCGGCACCTTCAGCCACAATTTACCGGTGCCGAGAACGAACCCCGCGTCCGTGTTGCCGATGCCGGTGGCGAACTCACCGAACGCGCCCGCGGTGCAGGTGTGGCTGTCGGTGCCGAGAAGCACCTCGCCCGGCCTGGTGTGGCCTTCTTCCGGTAGCGCGATGTGGCACACGCCCTTGTAGCTCGTGGTGCCCACGTCGTAGAAGTACTTGATGTCGTGTTCTTTCGCGAACTGCCTGAGCACATCGACGTTGCGGTTCGCCATCGCGTCTTTGGTGAAGATGTAGTGGTCCGGGATGAGGACGAGTTTGTCCTTATCCCACACCTTCGCGTTCGGCCCGAACTCTTTCTTGAACACGCCAAACGTGCCGGGACCGCACACGTCGTGCGTCATGAGCACATCCACGTTGGTCCAGACGTTTTCGCCGGGGACAACGCTGCTCTTGCCACTGGAACGGGCCAGAATCTTCTCGGTCATCGTCATCGCGGACATCGCGGGAAACTCCGAATGGGGAAAGGGCTTACCGTATTGTAAGGGAGCGCGGCCGAAACCCACCCCCCGCGAACATGTCGGAGCATTCGCACCAGGGGCTTACGCCGGCTTTGACCCGAAACGGTGACGTGAAACAAAACTGGCCGGCGTGACACGCAACGTATCTTACCGCTATGCCCCGGCAACTGGCTGGCTCGGCGCAGGATGCCGTCCTTCGCCTTGCGGCTTCAAGAGTACCGCGTTGGGGCGTCCGGTTCGTGTGAAGCCGCCGACCGGGTGTTCGGAGTTGGCAATCTTTGGCACCCTTTGGCCACCTTCAGAAAATCAATTGTTTCCTCACACTCGTAGCGCCGAACAACGTTCCACGTGGAACGCACACGCGCAGTTCGTGTTCAGCGTTTGATGCGTAAGCCCTGCCCCTGCACCGCGGACTCGATCTCGTCCTTCGTGAGCCACGGCAGGTCGCCTGGGAGCGTGTGCTTCAGTGCGCCCATCGCGGCGCCGTAATCGAGACCCTTCTTCAAGTCGCCGTCGATCAGGCCATGAATGAGACCCGCGGCGAGTGCGTCACCGGCGCCGAGGCGGTCCACGATCTCGACCTCGTACCACGCCGATTCGTAGGTCACGCCCGCCGAGTAGCCGACGGCCCCGAACCGGTTCCGCCACACCAGCGCCGCCTCGCGCCGCGTCCCGGCCACGGTCGTCATCCCAAACCGGTCGATCAGTCCTTTTGCCACTTCCGTGAAGTTAGCCCCGGTGATGCCGAACAGGTGGTCTGCGTCCGCCTCGCTCGCGATGAGCGCGTCCACCTGCGGGAGCATCAGGCTCAGCACCTCGGCCGCGTGTTCGACCGGCCACAGTTTCGCGCGGTAGTTCAGGTCCATGCACACCTTCACGCCGGTGTCGCGGGCCGCGTGCATCGCCTCGTCCACTACCTCCGCGGCCCCGGGGCTGAGTGCCGCCGCGATCCCCGACACATGGAGCCACTTCGCGCCTTTGAGGATCGCGGGCCAGTCAAACATGCCGCGCTGCGAGAGCGCGACGGACGAATCCTTGCGGTCGTACAGAACGGAACTGGCGCGCGGGGCGGCGCCAAATTCGAGGAAGTACAGCCCGCACCGGCCCTCGTCCGCGAACTGTACGAATTCGTCGGACACGCCGATCTCGCGCACGCGGTTGGCGACCAGTTTGCCGAGCGGGTTGTTGGGCAGGCGCGACACCCACGCGGCGGAGCGTCCGAGCCGCACCAACCCGGCCGCAGTGTTCAGCTCCGCCCCGCCGATCTCGACGTCGAGAGTGCGGGCCTGTTCCAGTCGCTGGAAGTTGGGTGGTGCGAGCCGCACCATGACTTCCCCGAACGCGATGATGTCTGGCATGTGTCTTTCGCCGGTTTTGTAGGGTGGGTCAAGGCTTTGCGCAGGCCCACCATCGCTGAGCTGAAACTACGAGGTCCATCGTTCTGGCGTCGCCGCGGTGGGCCTGCGCAAAGCCTTGACCCACCCTACAAGAAGGGCGTCAGCCGGCGCGGTGGCGATTCACGACTTCGACGTACTGCTTCGCGAGTTGCGTGATGCGGGCGAAGTCGCCGGCCGCGACCGCCTTCGGTTCCACCATCTGCGAACCAACGCCGAGGCACACCGCGCCAGCTTTGAGGAACTCAGGCGCGGTGTCGAGATCGACGCCGCCGGTCGGCATCAGTTTCACCTGTGGGAGCGGTCCGCGAAGCGCCTTGAAGAACGCCGGCCCGACCACTTCGGCCGGGAACACCTTCACGATGTCCGCGCCGGCTTCCCACGCGGTCAGCACTTCCGTGGGCGTGAACGCGCCCGGCATCACGAGTTTGTCGTACCGCCGGCACATCGCGATGACTTCGAGGTTCACGGTCGGCGCAACGAGGAACTCCGCGCCCGCGAGGAGCGCGGCACGAGCCGTCTCCGGGTCGAGCACGGTGCCGGCACCGAGCAGCACGCGGTCGCCGAGTTCGCGCTTCGCAGCGCGAATCACATCGAGCGCGTTCGGCACGGTGAGAGTAACTTCGGCCACCGTCACGCCGCCCGCGACGAGCGCGCGCACCACCTCAACGAGAGGTCCGGGGTCGGAGAATCGCACGACGGCGACGATCCCGCAGTCGGTAACGCGCTGGAAGTTTTGTTCGCGGCTCATGAGCCGATTGTCTGTTCTCGGGGCGCGATTGGCAACGGTGTTCGCCGTTGTCCCTTTCGGGACGAGCGCTAAACGAGTAGATTTGCTTGCCCAGTTCCACTAGATTCGTCAGGAATCATTGCTTCACATGAAGGGTCCGCCATGCCGCGCCGCCCGTTTCCCGTGTTCGTCCTGTCTGTCGGTGTCGGCCTCGTGCTGTTCACCGTGCTGCGTCCGGTGTTCGCGAATTCGCCCACCTCCCCCCCACCCGACGACCCGGCCCTGTTCCCGAACGTGAGCCTCCAACCGCTCGCCGGAGCTGCGGCGAAGGGGAAACTGAAACTGTCCAAGATCGTCCTCGATACGGACACCGGCAGCACCACGATCAAGATGACGCACGTCAAGCGGATCACGTTTGCGAACGACCCAGAAGGGAAAATGCTCGACACGGTTCAACTGGCGGACAAGACGATCGTACGCGGGCGGGTGACGGCCGAGGAGTTCAAACTCGATTTAGACAGCGGCCCAGAGGGGACGTGGAAGCGGACCGATGTGCGCGAGATCACAACGATTCACGACGAGACAGTGTCGCTGCTCGCGATCCTGTTAGGGCTTCTCACGCTCACCGCGATGGAAATCGTGTTGGGCATCGACAACGTGATCTTCCTGGCGATCGTCGCGGACAAGCTACCCGCCGAGCAGCGAGCGAAGGCACGGAAGATTGGTCTGGCCGCGGCCCTCGGCACGCGCCTGCTCTTACTGTTCTCGCTGTCGTTCCTGCTCGGCCTCACGACCCCACTGTTCACGCTCCCGGAACTCGGTTTCCTCCACGACATGGAGGCCCGCGAAGTGTCGTGGCGAGACGTCATCCTGTTGGCTGGGGGCGCGTTCCTGATCGGTAAGAGCACATTCGAGATGCACGAGAAGATCGAACACGCGAAGGCCGAACAAAAGGGCACCGCCCCGACCGTCGGGAAAGTGGTTAGCTTCGCGAAGGTGATTGTGACCATCGCGGTCATCGATATCGTGTTCTCACTCGACTCGGTCATCACCGCCGTCGGGATGGTCGATCGTCTGGAAGTGATGGTCCTTGCGATGGTGATCGCGATGCTGGTGATGCTCTACTTCGCCGGCCCAATCGCGCACTTCGTGGAGAAGCACCCGACGATCAAGGTACTCGCACTGAGCTTCCTCATTCTGATCGGCGTGATGCTCGTGGCCGAGGGTCTAGGTCAGCACGTCGACAAGGGGTACATCTACGTCTCGATGTCGTTCGCGCTGATCGTGGAAATGATCAATATGAAGTTGCGAGGGACGAAGAAGCCCGCGGGAAGAACCCCTCCCCAACCCCTCCCCTAAGAAGGGAGGGGCTTAAGACCGAAAACAGGGACGGGCCGCAGCGCGCCTTCTGCTTTGGTTCAAAGCCCCTCCCTTCTTAGGGGAGGGGTTGGGGAGGGGTCTTTACCTAAGCCCGCGTGGTGACGTAGCCGCGGAGCGAGCCGCCGAGTTGCTTCACCCACGTCTTCAGCCCACTGAACTCGGGGCAGTCCGCGTCCGGTTCGCGGGTCACCAGGTACACCGCGTCCGCGGCCGAACAGGTCGCGTCGCGTTCCGGCACCACGCCCCACACTCCCGCATCAATCAGCACCCAGTCGAACCACTGCCGCAACTGCGCGACGAGTTTCGGCAGGTCGCGACCGACCGCATTCGCGGTGCCGTCGGTCGCAGCACCGGCCGCGAGCACCTGAAGGCTCGGGACCGGCGTCGGCTGCAGCGCCCACGGGAGCGGGAGATGGTGCCCCAAAACCTCCGCGAGGCCGGGCGCGGGTCGCAGCGCGAGCTTGTTCGCAACGCCGGGGCGCGTGAAGTTCGCGTCGACCACCAGAACCCGCTGCCCGTCGCGGGCGAGCGTCAGTGCGAGGTTCAACAGCACGGTGGTGGTGCCCGCTTCCGGCGAAGCGGCCGTGAACGTGATCGCACGCGACGTGGCGTCCGGCAACTGCTTGGTGATCTCGTCACGTAGGGTGCGGTACTCGTCGCTCACCGGGTGATCCGGGAAGTGCAGCGCGACCAGACCCTCGTCCGGTCCGCTTGTGCGCCCGGCGACGCGCGGCGCTGTGTCGTGGAAGTGCACCGAGAGGAACGCGGTCCCCGACGGATCGACGACCACCGCGGGCGGAGCCGCCGGCGCCGCGATTCGCGGGAACGAGCGCGCCGGTTCCGGTTTCGGCGACGCGGCGGAAAACACCGGCCCGCCCGGCCCGCCAATCTCCACGAACGGCGCATCCTCGGCGCTCGCAACGAACAGGTCGTCGTCCGCGTGCGGTTCTTCGATCGCAACCGAGCGGGCCAGATTCGATCCGGTCAGCGCGCTAAACACCCGGCTCATTCCGTGCCCCTGTCTGAGAAACCCCTCTCCAACCCCTCCCTTCTTAAGAGAGGGGTTGTGAATCCCGTGCCTGCTCACGCCGAACGCTTGCGACTCGCCTTGTCTTTCGGGCCGCGTGCGGTCGCCTCGCTCGCGGTTTTCCGCTTCGCGCGCCGCTCCGGTTCGCTCTCCCGCGCCGGGTGCGGGAGCAGCACCGCGTCGCCGGTGCCGTCCTCGTCCGGCGGCGCGATCCCGAGCCGGTCTAGCGCCTCGACCGCGGCTTCCACGTCCACCACTTCCGCTTCAGCTTCCGCAGCCAACTCGAACGCGAGCGCCGAGGCGCGGTTCAGCACGCGGGGCAACCCGCCGCACGCGGACACGAGCAGCGCCACCGCCTCGCCGTCGAGCACCTTCGCGGGGTCGCCACCGGCCGCGCGGAGTTGATGCCGAAGGTACCCGGCCGACTCTTCGAGCGTGAGCGCGTCGATCCGGCACCGCACCGCAACGCGGTCCGCGATGAGCGAGTATGCCGGACATCGCAGCGCGTCCCGCAACATCGGGTGCGCGATCAGCACCGCGAACGCGACCGCACCAGTGCGCGATTCCAAGTTGCCGAGTAGCCGCAGTTCTTCGAGCGCGGTCTGACTCAGGTGTTGTGCCTCGTCGATCACGATCACAGTGGGAAAGCCACCGGCCGCGGCGTCGAGCAGGTGACCAGTTACCGCGAGCCTGAGTTCCTGCTCGCTTAAGCCCTGATAAGGTTTGCCGAGGTCAAACAGGATCGCTTGCAGAAGATCCGCGGGCTTGTCGGCGCGACCGCTCGGGAGCATCACGCGCGGCACGTCGGGCAACAGATCGTCTAGCCACTTGCGGGCGACGAGCGACTTGCCAACACCAGAATGACCGTCGATGAGAACGACCGGATCGCGACGCGCGAACGTGGCTGCGACAGCCGCGAGTGCTGACGCGTGCGACGGCGCGGGGAAGTACGCAGTTGTGTCCACGGCCGGGCGGAACGGAGGCCGGTCCATGCCGAAGTGCGACCAATCCACGACCGCTTCTCCAGTGTGTAGGACGTGAGCGGGTTGCGAACGATCCGTTCCCGTCGAAGCGTCATCGGCGATTGTGAAGGCGCAACTTGACCCCATCACGGAAGCTCCGTGTCAAGTGAGTTGATCCAGTTTTTCTCCTCGAATTTCCTCCCGGCAACGGCATACGATTTCGTACTTGCACACCCGGGCGCGACTGGTATATCTTCCCAACTCACAAACCACCACACAGCACACACGCTGCAAGGAGGCAGAGGTATGAGCAGGACGCTCACCCTGATCCAAACCGGTTGGGAGTCAGTTCGAGCGATCGCCGAGAGCGGTCGCAAAACGGACGCGCTCACTCAACTGGACCGGTTGCTCGCGCGCCCTGACGTGCCTGCGGATATCGCGGTGGAGGGCCACCAACTGGCCGGAACACTCGCCCTCGAAACCGGGCGATTCGCGGCCGCCCGGCGGCACCTGAAGGCCGCAATGACGCTCAACGCGACACACGCACACATGCGATACCTCACAGGGCTCGCGTGGGAAGAAGACCCGGACGGCTGCGACCGCCGGGCCGCGATCTGGTTCCGCCAGGCAACGCTGCTCGACGGCACGAACCCGCTATACCGCGCCGCGTTCGGGCGCGCCGCGGCGAGGTGTGGTAAGGTGCGACATGGCGTTCGCGAAATGGTCGCCGCGGTCGAACTGGCACCCGGCGATGTGGAGGTACTTCGCGTCGCTGTGGGCGGTCTGTTGGAGTTGGGCAAGCCGAATCGAGCGCGGCGAGTCATCTCGAAGGCGCAGTTCCTTCGCCCCGGTCACCCCGAACTCGCGGCGATGTGGGAGCGAACCAAGTTCGAGCGCGCCCGTCTTACGCAACGGCAAGGTGCGAAGACGCGCGGAAACACACGGTATGCGCAGGACGCGCCATTCGCCAGGGATGGCGACCGTGTACTCCTCCCGTTCGTGCGGATCGCGGACGGCACCAGTGCGAAGAGTAGCGTGCCGGGCGGAACGGTGCGAACGGACGCGGTGTCGTTCCCGCGCCCGCACCTCGGCCGGTTGCGCATCGGGAAAGCGGATCTCTAAAGGCAACGAAATCGACGGGTCGAGCGGCTGGCAAGGAAGCCACGACCGCGATCACGCCCGGCGCATGGATGCGTCCGGGCGTGGTCATTTCTGCGAAGCATTCCGCGAAGTCACATCACCCAAGCCAGGCACCGGCGCCACGCCATCCACCGCAAACACCTTCAGCCGGTCGAACCGGTTGCGCCGCACGGGGTACAGGTTGAACACCTTTAGCGCGGCCTGCACGAGCGTGGTCGCGGTCTTCATGGGGCTGGCTCCGGGTAAGAATTTGGACCCGAATTCTTACGGCGGAATTATCCCCCCACCACAAGCCCAACCGCCGTGGGTGTGGTATCATCGGCCGGTCGCGTTCGCCCGCCCTCTTCCCTACTCTGCCTGGAGTTCAGAAATGCGTCTGCTCGTTCCGCTGTTGCTCGTGCTGACCACCGGTGTCGCGGTTGGTCAGGAGAAGAAGCCCGTTGACAAGAAGGAAGCCCCGATCGTGAAGCCCCGCGAGGGCAAATCGGAGACGATTAAACTCTTCGACGGCAAGACCCTCGCCGGCTGGGAGGGCTACTCCGACCTGTGGTCGGTCAAGGAAGGCGTGATCGTCGCGAAAAACACGGAGAAACTGACGTTCAGCACGTACCTACTCACGAAGAACAAGTACACCGACTTCCGGCTCACGTTCGCGTCGAAGTTGGTCACGTCCGAGATGCACTCGGGCTTGGCGTTCTGGGGCACTGTCAAGCCGGACGTGAGCAAAGACCCGGAGAAGGACCGCACGAAGCACACCTACGCGGGTCACCTGGTGATGTTCCCGTCCAACTACGGCATGTACGATCTGTTCGGGCGCAACGGCCTGCCGGTGGACGGCGGCCCCGCGAAGAAGGCCGGCGCCGGCAAGCAGCACGACTGGAACGACATCGAGATTCTGGCGCAGGGCAACCGCGTCCGCGTCGCGGTCAACGGCGTCGCGGTCGTGGACTGGCGCGACCCGAAGCCTGAGAGCATCAAAGAAGCGCCGATCGGCCTCCAGTTGCACTCGAACACGGTGCCGCAGGAAGTTCAGTTTAAGGGACTGGTGCTGGAGACCTTCCCGAAGGAAGACAAGTTGATCACCGTGAAGTGATGCTTTGGGTCACCTGAAGCTCCTGGTTGGTGTTGCCCCTCGGGACCAGAGTCGTGAGACCCTGGTCCCGAGCCGGGAGCCAACTGCGGAACTCTTGTCTGCTTTCGCGGCCCGGCACGCAAATTGTCGCGGCAGGCCTGCTAGAATATGATTACGGCCGTCCGCCGCGCTCGTCGTGCGCAGCGGTTCGCCACAACGCTGAGGGCGAACATGGCGACCCGAATTACCAGTTGGATCACCCGCCCAACAACCAACCGCGCGGTTCCCAATCCAACCGCAAACCTCGACGAGGTGCTCGAAGCGATCCTGAATCCCTCGCAACTCCTCTCGCTCTCCGCGACTGCAGTGAAGGTCGCCGGGGTTTCCACACAACCGGACTGCCTCCCAAGCGCACTCGGTGCGCTGATCGCCAGCGATCCCAGTTTCTCTGCGGCGCTGCTCCGAACCGTGAACTCCGCACGCAACGGCCCCGGACGGGCGGTCAGTTCCGTCGAACGCGCCGTCCTCGTGGTTGGCTTGAACAAGGTTCGCGCGCTCGCGCTGAGCCTTTCCCTCCCCCCAATACACCCACTGAACCGCAACCACCCTGCGGCACTCGAACACTCGCGTTCATCCATCAGCGGGGCCATCATCGCCCGCGAACTCGCCGTCCGACGCGGGTACCCGGCACCGGACGACGACCTGCACGCCGCGCTCTTGCGCGACATCGGCGTTCTCCTCATCCAACAGACCTACCCGGCCGCCTGGGCGGAACTGAGCGCACGCACCAGCGACCCGCTCGGGGCCGACGCGTGCGCACGCGAGCGCAACGTGTTCGGCACGGACCACGCGGAGGTCGGCGCAGAGGTTCTGCGACGCTGGGGGCTTCACGATGATATGGTCGAACCGATCAGGTACCATCACCACCCGGAGCGGTTAGCGGGAACGCCGCACGCGGTTCGGGCCGAGTTGCTTTGGTTCGCGGGGCTGCTGACGCGTCTAGAGTTCGTCATCGAACACCCCGCGGCGCTCGACTTCATCCTGTTCACCGCAGCAAAGCAGTTTTCGTTATCGGCTGGCGCGCTGGTGGATTTTCTCGACGTGGTGCGGCCGAAGATCAGCGCGTTCGCGGAAACGCTCGACCGTGAGATCGGCCTCTGCCCGGACTACGCGTCGTTGCTCACGACCGCGTCCGCGGAGCTCTCACGCCTCTCGGTCGGCGCGCGCCAGTAGCGTCTTGTAGGTAGGTGGGCACTGCCCACCAGTGCCGCCAACCGCTCCCGCGCTGCGCGAAGAGGTGGGCAGTGCCCACCCTACAAACGAATAAGCGGGAGCGCCCCGGCGACCGGATCACGGCGCGCCGCACAAACCCGCAGAAGTTAACCGATCAACTCGTTCGCGTCAGTCTGGCAGCCCAGCCCGCGCGCCTACCGGGAACAGCGCGTCATCGTCGTCCGGCAGTCCCGGCAGCGCCTTCGCGCCGACAGTCGCCGCGCCTCCCGCCTTCGCTTTCGGCGCGAGCGCCGCCTTCCGCCGGTCCTTGTCGTCCGCGAGCCGGGACTGAAGTACCTTCGGGATCGCGCCCCACGCGGTCGCCAGGTCCGGGAGCGTTTTCGCGGCGTTGAGCTGCTTGCGGTGGTGATCTTCCGGCGAAACCGCTTCGACCGGTTCCGCCGACAGCCACCAGTCGAACAGCGGCTTCCAGAACGTCGGGCCGGGGTGATCGCACGTCTTGCCGTCCATCGCCGTGCAGCCGCGGACCTTCTCGACCCGCGCCGCGTGGTTCTCCACTTCGAGCCGAATCACCGCGTCGAACTCGTACTCGGTGTTCTCGCGCTGGTCGGTCTTCATGCCCACCTTCTTGATCTTCGTCTTGCCAGAGTCGTCGATGCGCTCGTACTCCGATTTGACACGCATCGTCGCAATGGTGTGCGCCCGCGGGTCGGTGAGGGTGGTCAGCATCTTGCGCTGCTCCGGGGTCACCTGCGCCCAGCCGCCGAACTTGTCGCCGCGGTTCATGCGCGCGTAGGCGTCCACCTTCTCCATCGCGCCGTGCCACGCGTGCGAAAGCGAATCGAAGATGACGATGTCGAACCCGGCGCTGACGAGGTACTCGTAGCACTCGGCATAGCCGACTGGGTGCTGTGCCGAGTGCGGGATCGGGCACACCTCGTACTCCCACTTCTCGCCGTCCATCTGCACGCCGTCGTACAGGCCGGCGGACTCGTTCTCCGAATCGGCGATGACGATCTTCTTGCCGATCCCGGCACGCTTCAGCGCGAACGCGAGTCGCAGCGCGCTGAACGTTTTGCCGCTCCCCGACAGCCCTTCGAGACTGATTTTGAGCGGCCGGCGCTGGCGTTTCGCCTTACGAACTTCAAACATGGTGCGGCTCTCCCTCGGACACTACCAACAGGAACAACGGTACACTTACGCCATCGTCGCGGCGCGCACGACGCGATTAAATGTTCGCTAGTATAGTAGTGGACAAAAAGATATTAGAAGTGCCCGCACAACCGGAACCGGTGAGAATTAGACAGCCGCGCTGGCTCCTCACTGACCCGCGTTCGCGAGCTTCTCTTTGCGGATGTGGTCGCGCATCGGCTGCACCATCTGGTCGAGGTCGCCGGCCATGATCGCGTCGAGCTTGTACGCGGTGAACTCGATGCGGTGGTCGCTACACCGATTCTGCGGGAAGTTGTACGTCCGAATGCGCGCGTTACGGTCGCCGGTGCCGATCAGCGACTTCCGCATGTCTGAACGTGCCTTGTGCAACTTCTCCTGCTGCCGCTCGAACAACCGCGACCGCAGAATACGCATCGCCTGGTCGTAGTTCTTCCCCTGGCTCCGCCCGTCCTGGCACTTCACTTCCATCTCTTCGGGCGTGCCCTTCTTGTACCAGATGCGGACCGCGCTTTCGGTCTTGTTGACGTGCTGACCACCGGCGCCGCCGGCCCGCATCCGCTCCCACTCGATGTCCGCGGCTTCGTTCACGTGGACTTGCGCTTCTTCTGGCTCCGGCATTACTGCCACGGTCGCCGCGCTCGTGTGAATGCGACCCTGCGTTTCGGTGGCCGGGACACGCTGCACGCGGTGACCGCCGGACTCGTAACGAAGGTACTGGTACGCGTCCTCGCCGGACACGCCGAAGCTGATTTCCTTGAACCCGCCCGCTTCGCCGGGGCTGAACGAAAGCTCCTCGATCTTCCAGCCCTTCTCGCGCGCGTAGCGGGTGTACATCTCGTACAGGTTCCCCGCGAACAGCGCCGCTTCGTCGCCACCGGTCCCGGCCCGAATTTCGACGATCATCTTCGTGAAATCTTCGTCCGGGTCGATCAGCAGTCGTTCTTCGATGACCGCGTGCAGCGCGTCGCGCTTCGGGCGCAACTCCGCGAGTTCCTCGTCGGCCATCGCCTTGAGGTCGGGGTCCGCGCCCATCGCTTCGGCGTCCGCGATCGCGGCGCAGAGGCGATTGTACTCGATGTACGGTTCGACGCTCTTGGCGAGCGCGCCGCGTTCCTTGCCGATGGCGCCGACCTTCGCCGGGTCGGAGTTGATTTCGGGGTCGTAGAGTTGTTGTTCGAGTTCGCGGTAACGCGCGAGTTGCGTTTCGAGAGAAGGGAACATGGTTCGTTGTGTTTGGTATTTGGTGTTTGGTTCGTTCTGGTTAGCCGCAATCCCGAAGGGATGCGCGTGCGCCCACGCTCGCCTCTGGCTCGCGGCTAACCGAACACGACACACCAAACGCCCAGCATTACTTCTTCTCTTCGGCCTTCGGTGCATCTTTCTTCGCACCGGTGTAGCCGGTCGCGGTCTTCTTGTACTTGTCGTTGAACTTCTGCACGCGCCCGGTGGTATCGAGCAACTTCATTTTACCCGTGAAGAACGGGTGGCTGGCACTGGAGATTTCCAGTTTGTACAGCGGGTACTCGTTGCCGTCGGTCCACTTGATCGTTTCGTTGGTCTGAACGCACGACTGCGACAGGAACGCAAAGTTCGCAGCCGCGTCTTGGAACACGACTGAGCGGTAGTTGGGGTGAATGCCCTTCTTCATGACTCTGCTCCGAGGGTATCAGTGAGGCTAGTTATACTAGTGGAGCTAGTGGAGCGCGACAAGAAGACCCACCCCCAACCCCTCCCTGCAGGGAGGGGTTGGGGGTGGGTCGCCGCGTTACACCATCATCTCCACACCCAACAGCGTGAAGTCGTCGGCGTGGCGTACCTGTTGAAGCAACTCGCACGCGACCGCATCGACGAAGCCGGGGCCGGTCAAGGCGCGGTGCTTCGTGGCGGCTTCGAGCAAGCAATCGGTTCCGCCAGAGCCGGGGTCTCCGTCGGCTCGCGTGCCGTCGGTGCCGATGAGAAGCCGGTCGCCGGGCTTCAGCGTGTTGGAGAGAAGTTGATAGGTGGTGTCCGCGGTGCTGAGGAACGGACCCGGGGTCGCCCACACGCCCGGCGCACCGTCCGCGGGAACATGAACCGGTGTCGGCAACCCGGCCCGCGCGAGGGTGAGGGCACCGGTCTTCGCGTTCAGCACGCCGACGAGCATCGCAACGAGCGGTAACTCGTCGGCGCCGAGGTCAGCCAACTGCCGGTTCACGGCACTCAACACTTCGTTCGGCGGAACGACGCGGTAACTGTGCCCGGTAATCTCCTTCAGCACAACGGACTGCTGAACGAACGCGCCGAGCAACCCGCCCGTGGCGGTCTCGGTGCCGCTCACGTCGCCGACGAAGAACCCGACATGGTGTTCGTCGAGACGCCGCACGTCATGGAAGTCGCCCCCGGCGCGGTTTCGGGCGTGATAGCGTACGTGAAACCGCACGCTCCCGACTTGTGGGAACGACTTCGGCAGGAACGTCGCGCGGACCCGGCGTGCCATGTCCTGTTCGCGGTCAAGGTGTGCGAGCGCCCGCTTCAACTGATCACCGAGCAACCGGGCTTCGGCGGCGCGAACTGCGGTGCGCGCCGCGTTCGCCCGCGTGCGGGCTAGCGCGCGGAGGTGCGCCAGAAACGTCACCGGGTCGACCGGGCGCGCGAGAACCACATCGGCGCCCGCGTCCAGACCGGTCGCGACCAACTCCGCGGACGCGATCCACAACACCGGCACGATCTGGTCGCCGAGTTCGGCCCGCCAGCGCCGCGTTTGCGCCGCAGCCACTTCGACTCGCTCGCCCGTGTCGATGACCGCGACCACGACCGGCTCGAAGTCCACGGCCGGCGCCGACCCGAGCGAGTGATCCGCGACCGCGAACCCCACCGACGCGACGAGTTTCCGCAACTCACCGTCGCCGGCCCGACCCTGGAGGCTGCTCAACAGGATCGTCGCAGGTGTGGGCATCGGCTTTTCGTGTTTGGTGTTTGGTGTTTGGTGTTTAGTATTTCGTGTAGCCGACGCTGCGAGTTGCGGCGCAACACTAAACACCAAACACGAAATACCGATGCCTGTCCAGATGGAACTCCGCCGGATCATCATCAGCGAACTGGTGGAACACCAGATCGTCGTCCTCAAGGAAGTGGAAGGGGCGCGCAACTTCCCCATCGTCATCGGCATCTTCGAGGCCACGAGCATCGACCGCCGCGTGAAGGGTATTCAGACGCCGCGCCCGCTCACACACGACCTCATCACCACCATCGTGGAGCAGATGGGTGGGGAGATTCAGGACATCGTGATTAGCGACCTGAAAGAACACACGTACTTCGCGAAGCTCCGCATCCGCAAGGACGGCGAGTTGACCGAAGTGGACTGCCGGCCGAGCGATGCGATCGCGGTCGCGGTCGCGAACCGCGTGCCGATCTACGTGAACGAAGCCGTTCTGGGTGAGGCGCTGGAAGAAGAGGAGTGAATCAAAGCACAGGGCGGAAGCCCTGTGAACCCGTGCCCCAACGGCGAAACAACCGTTGCACCCCCTCCGCCGGTCGCGTAGAGTCAGGTGAATCCCGCCGGCGCTTCCCACCTTACTCCCTCCCGGAGAGCGCGTCATGATCACCATGCACGGTAGCCCGCGACGCACGTGCGACGGCGTCACGCGGCGCGAAACGCTCGCAGCCGGTGCGCTCACGCTTTTGGGAAGCAACTTCACGCTGCCCAATCTGCTCGCCGCCGAAGCGAAGAAACCCGCCGGCACGCGACCCGGCAAAGCCAAGAACGTCATCCTGCTGTACCTGCTCGGCGGCGCGCCGACGCAAGACATGTGGGACTTGAAGCCCGACGCGGCAGCCGAAGTTCGCGGTGAGTTCAAACCGATCTCGACTTCCGCCAGCGGCGTGAAGATCAGTGAGCATCTCCCGCGAACCTCGAAGTGGATGCACAAAGCCGCGATCGTGCGCTCGGTGAACCACAAGGCAGGCTGTCACAACTGCCTGCCGAGTTACACCGGCTTTGAAGGGCTGATGCCGGACCAGCACCCGCGAGACTCCGACCCGCCGAGCATGGGTAGCGTGTGCGAATACCTCCGCGCCGGGCGCGGCGACATGCCCGACTACGCATACCTCCCGTGCTGGCTCGGGTGGGGTCAAGTGTTCCGCCGCGCCGGGCCTTACGCCGGTCTGCTCGGTCGCCGCTTCGACCCGCTCACTTCGGAGTGCGCGCCTTACGCCGACCCAGGCGTAACTCCGGTGCAGGGCAAACCGGCGGTCGTTCGCGGAGCGCCGATTCTGCCGAACACCGCGTTCGAGACGGACCTCACCATCGACCGGTTGAACGACCGGCGCTCGCTGCTCCAACAGATCGACGCTCGCGCGAAACTGTTGGAAGGCGACGGCACCATCGGCGGCTACGACCGTCTTCAACAGCGAGCCTTCGGGCTGCTCACCGCGTCGAAGATGAAAGCGTGTTTCGACCTCTCGAAGGAAGACCCACGCCTGCTCGACCGCTACGGCCGCACGCTGTTCGGGCACAGCACGCTGATCGGCCGCAAGCTGATCGAAGAAGGCGTGCGGTTCGTGAACGTGACGTGGGATCTGTTCTGGGACCGCGTGAAGGTCGATTACGACGCGTGGGACACGCACACGAAGAACTTCAGCATCATGAAGGAGAACAAGCTCCCGCACTTCGACCAGACGTTCACGGCGCTGCTCGAAGACCTGACGGACCGCGGCACACTGGACGACACGTTAGTTGTGGTGATGAGTGAGATGGGCCGCACGCCGAAGATCAACGCGAACGCCGGCCGCGACCACTGGACGCACTGCTACTCGGTGGTATTCGCCGGTGCGGGGATCAAGGGCGGAACCGTGTGCGGCGCGTCCGACGCGCAGGCCGCTTACGTGAAAGACCGGCCCGTGAGTACCGCGGACATCTGCGCGACGATCTACCAGTGTCTCGGCATTGACCACGAGTCGATGGTGCCCGACAAGACCGGGCGCCCGTTCGGGATCTCGCATGGAGGCCAACCGATTCGCGAGATCATGGCGTGACGTTGGTTGTCGCCTGTGGCGACGCCGCTAAACCCATTGTTCACCCCTTAGCAGCACCTCCCATGCGAGTTCTTCTTCTCTTCAGTGCCCTTGTTGCCTTTGCCACCGTTGTTTGCGCGCCCGCGCGCGCCAAGGACAAGGAGCAAGAGACGCTCGCGGCGCTTGCCAAATCGCTGACGCTGCACGCGTCGTTCGACAAGGGACTCGACGCGGACTACTCTCGCGGCGACAAGAAGTGCTACGTTCAGCAGGGCAAGGAACTCGTTCAGGCCAAGCCGAATGAGGAAGCGAAGATCGTGGCCGACGCGGGGAAGTTCGGCGGGGCGCTGCACTTCCCCAAGAAGGGGAATACGCGCCCGTCGTTCAAGGACAAAGACGTCCTCGGCTACAACGCCAAGAGCTGGAGTTGCACCGTCTCCGCGTGGCTCAGGCTGAACCCGGACAAGGATCTCGAACCGGGCTATTGCGACCCGCTCCAGATCATCGGCGACGACACCAAGAAGGGCTACATCTTCTGCGAGTGGTCGAAGGACGAGACGCCGCGGTACTTCCGCTACGCGATCCGCCCGCTGTTCAACATCTGGAACCCCGACAACAAGGCGTGGGGCGACATCCCGTTCAAGAAGCGGCCGATGGTGCAGGTCGAAAAGGCTCCGTTCTCGCGGGAGAAGTGGACTCACGTTGCGTTCACGGTGGAGAACCTCAACGACAAGGCGAACTCGCCGCGCGGCAAACTCTTCATCAACGGCAAACTACAAGGCTCTATCGAGAAGTGGGATCTGCGATTCGAGTGGGATCCCGCGAAGGTGCTTCTTGTCCTCGGCGCCGCCTACGTCGGCTACCAAGATGACCTCGCTGTGTTCGACCGCGCGCTCACTGACGCGGAGGTCGATCGCGTGTATGGACTCAAGAACGGCATCCGCGACCTCCGCCCGTAAGCACCCACCCCATTCCCTCTCTCCACAAGCTGCCATGCGAACTCTGCTCGCCTCTTGCGTTCTCATCGCCCTCGCGCTCGCGCTGCCCGCGCAGGACAAGAAGCCGAAGGAAGAGAAGTACCTCGACCCCATCGACACGAAGGTGCCAGCCATCACCACCGACAAGGCGGTGAAGTACGACTACGACATCGTGTACGTTCGCGCGAAGCGCGCCGGCGACAAGACGCACAAGCGGTACTTCTCGGACTTCTCCTCCCCGGTCACGATCGAACCCGGTGCGGACCTCATGCTGCTTCACCCCGACGGCAAAGAAGAAGTGCTCGTCGCCGGCGGCGACGGCTCCGTGACCGACCCGGTCATCTCGTTCGACGCGGAGTGGTGCTATTACGTGCTGCTCCACAACATGCAGAAGGCAAGCCAGTGGAACCCGCCGAAGCAGGGCGGCGACATCTACAAGATTCACCTGAAAACCAAGAAAATCGTGCGCCTCACCAACCAGCGGTTCAGCCCGAACCTCGGCGCCGCGAACTGGTCGAGTGATTACCGCAAGTCGGAGCAAGGCAAGTCGCACTTCGAGTATGGCGTGTACAACATGGGGCCGTGCCCGCTGCCCGGCGGACGACTCGCGTTTACTTCAAATCGCGACGGTTTCAGGCCCGCGAAGGGCTACCCTGCGGTGTGCCTCCAACTGTTCGTGATGGACGACCGCGACACCGACATCGGCGACACCGAAGTGCCGACTAACCTGGAGAAGATCGGGCACCACAACCTCGCGGGCGCGCTGCACCCGGTCGTGCTGGTCGATGGCCGCATCATGTACAGCACGCTCGAATCGCAAGGTGCGCGCAGCGACATTCTGTGGGGTATCTGGACGATCAACCCGGACGGCACGAACTGGAACCCGCTCGTCAGCGCGTTCGATCCGGGCGGCGCGCCCAACGGCTTCCACTTCCAGGCGCAGCTCTCCAACCGCGAGATCGTGATCGAGCAGTACTACAACCAGAACAACAGCGGGTTCGGCGCGTACATCAAACTCGCGCGACCGGGGTACAACCCGTTGCTCGCGTATGACCCAGTGTGGGGCTTCGACTTCAAGGACAGTTCGTTCCCGCCCGAGTTCCTGAACCAGAACCGTTTCGCCGACGTGCTCCCAGCCACCGACCACGGCTACCCCGCGTTCGGCCCGGCGAACATGGCAGCCAACAACGGTTGGCGCTATGGGCGCAACGACAACGGCAACCCGCGCACCTACAAGATGCCGTTCATGCCGAGCCACAGCGTCTCGTTCACGCCGTTCACGCACGGTCTCGAAGGGCCGGCGGATCGGGCCGTTCGCGGTGACAAGACCTCACCCGCGGTCGGCAAGTTCACGCACCCCAGCAGCGCGCCGGCCAATCACCTTCTGACGTGCTACTCACCGGGACCGGTCAACCACCAGTACAGTTACCCGCCGGAACTCGATGGCGGCATCTACTTGATCAAAAGCGGCAAGGTCGTGAACTCGCCGAGCGAGATGCGGCTGATCAAGAACGACCCTGAGTACAACGAGTGTTGGCCACGCGCAGTGGTACCGTACAGCCGCATTTATGGCATCAAGGAGCCGCGCAACATCGCGCACATCGCGAACAACGGCAAGCTCTCGAAGCACCTTCCCGAAGGCACGCCGTTCGGGTTGGTCGGCACGTCGAGCTTCTACAAGCGCGAGAGCTATCCGAACGGCGGGCTGACGAAAGGCGTGACCGCGGGCTACGTCGGCAAGAACAATGACCCGTGGAAGGGGCTTGATCCGTTCACGAGCCACGGGAACGGCCCACCGCTCAACTGGCACAATCAAGGCGCCGAAGCCGGGCTGTACACCAACGACGACATCCACGCGGTTCGCGTGCTTGCGATGGAACCGACCACCGACCGGAAAGGCGCGAACTCCGGTCGCCGGTACTACAACCACGCCGGCGAACGGTTGCGCGTGTTGGGCGAGATTCCGCTGCGCAAGTTCGAGAAGGACACGCAACCCCGCGACCCGGACGGAAACCCCGACACCAGTTTCCTCGCCAAGATTCCCGCGGACACAGGCTTCACGTTCCAGACCATCGACAAACGCGGCATGGTGCTGAACGCGGCGCAGACCTGGCACCAACTCCGCCCCGGCGAAGTGCGCAACGACTGCGGCGGGTGCCACTCGCACAGCCAGGCACCGACCGAGTTCAAGAACACGATTGCTGGCAAGCCTGATTACAAGGTGTGGGATCTCGTCAACACCACGCCAATTCTGACGGAGAAAGCGAAAGACGAGAGCAAGACGAAGTGGGACGCGAAAGACGAGAGCGGGTTGCGGTACGTCGAGAACGGGCCGCTGAACGTCGAGTACTGGCGCGACGTGAAGCCGATCCTCGCGAAGCACTGCGCGTCGTGCCACACGTCGAAGGACGGCAAGAAACCGGATGGGAACCTCGACCTCGACGCGGACGACGCGCTCGTGGACCGTGAGAACCTCGGGAAGTTCCCGGGCACGTACTATCGGCTCGCGCTCGACGAGCGCGCGAAGTTCGGCCACAAGCCGGCGGGGTGGGACTCGTGGGGTTCGCAGAACGCGAGCCGCTACGTTCGCAAGTTCCAGTCGCGGCGCAGTCTGCTCGTGTGGAAGGTCTACGGCGAACGGCTCGACGGCTTTAGCAACGACGACCATCCTTCCGAGAAGGTTCCCGGCAGCGGGAAGTTGTTCCACAAGGGCGAGGAAGTAGACCTTCAGAAGAACAAATCGAAGGCAGACCTCGACTACACCGGGAAGGTGATGCCGCCACTCGGCTGGGGCGGTGGCATCCCAATCAGCGAAGAGCAGAAGCGAACCATCGCGCGGTGGGTCGATCTCGGGTGCCCGATCGACCTCGACTACGACTCGAAGAACCCGCAAGCTGCTGGTTTTGGGTGGATGCTCGACGACCAGCGCCCGACGCTCGCGCTCACCTACCCGCTCCCGGGCAAGAACGCGAACCTGTCGCGAATCGTGATCGGGACGCACGATTACGGTAGCGGACTGAACGCCGAGAGCCTGCGCGTTACGGCCGACTTCGCGCTCGATGGCGTGCCGGCCGGTGAGAACCTCGCACCGAAGTTCAAGGCGACGACGCAGAGCGTGCGGGTGTGGGAACTATCGAAGCCGCTGACGGAGTTGCCGACCGGCACGTTGACCGTGAGCGTGGCCGACAAGCAGGGCAACATCACGCGTATCGAACGGCGGTTCAAGATCGGGAAGTGAGCGAGGCGAACGATCGCTTGAATTGCAACGCTCGGTTGCTCCCGGCGCTTTATTCACGGGCCGTGTTCGTAGAGCAGTTCGCACAAACGGCCGAGAACCTTTCCCTCGCGGGTTGCACTCACGCCCTCCGGCAGCGGTACGTTGTTCACCATCACGCAGAAATGGATCGCGGTGCCGGTCTTCGTGGTCATCGTACCGGCCAGCGCCTTGCTCTTGAGCAGATACCGCTCGTTGACCGCGTCGTACCAGATGAGCGTGCCGGTCTTCGCGAACACCTTGCCCTTCGCGGGGCTGTCGGTCTTCACCACCTCGCTGAGCGTGCCGTCCACGCCCAGCACCGGCAGCGCGGCCTTGTACGCGTCCCACTCCGGGCGCTTCGCCATCCCCTGAATGAGCTGCACCGTCGCCGTCGCGGACGCGTGATCCGCGGGCGCGCCGCCGGCGCCACCACCGAACGATACCGCGTCCGTGTCCACGCCCAAATCTTTCAGAATCTTGCGCTGCTCCCTCAGGCCCGCGTCCGCGGTGTTGTGGCCCTTCGACGCGGCCACCAGGCACGGCAGCGCGCTCGCGTACAGGTTGTGACTCACCTTCAGCGTGACGAGAACGGTGTCCTTGAACGGGGCCGAGGTGAGCGTTGCGACCTTCTGGAATTTCTCGTAATCACCCTTCGCGGGCAGGTTGTTGTTGGAGGGGCGCAGCACTGCGGCTTGAGCCTGTACCCCGTTGCGCCGGAGCGCTTCGATGAAGAGCGCGCGGGCGAACGTCGTCGGATCGTCCACGCTGTAGACGCGCAGGTGTGGTTTCCCGCCCTTCGGCACCCGTCCGCGAATGGCGAACTGCGTCGGACCGATGGGGAGCAGATGGAGGTTTGGCCCGGCGTCCGCGGCGCCGGTCGTCACGACCACGTCCACGTTGAAGTAGCTCGTTTCCGGGCGCGTCACCACCTTTGCGGGGTCACCCTCCTTTTCCCCCGGCGTGACCAGAACATCGACCGCGTTGTCGTTCACGACGATCGACGCCACCGTGTCCGGGCCGCTACCGGTGCCACGAACACGTGCGAACAACCGGTCGTCGATGAGCACTTCGCCTTCGATTCGCGTGATACCGGCGGCCTTCACCTGCTTCGCGAGTTCGTTCAACCCCGCGAGCGGGTCGGTGTCGGTTACCTCGCTGTCGCCGAACCCGCCGTTCGCGTAGGTGTGATCCTTGTCTTTGAAGACCGTCTTCCCGTCCTTCGTGCGCCCGCCGAGCATCAGGTCGCCACTCGCAACCAAGATGAGGTCGCCGCGAAGCGAACCCTTGAATGTCGGTCCGCGCTGGTACACGCACGTTTCTTGTTTGTGGTCTGGCCCGAGCGCGACGAGCGCCGACGCGCAGGTGAAGAGCTTCGTGACGGACGCAGGCGCGAGCATCGTGTCCGGGTTGCGCGCGTACACGGTCGCACCGGTCTTCGCGTCCACGACGAGCACGCCCCAGGTCGCGTGTTTGTAGTCGGGGGAGTCGAGCACCCCGTCGAGCTTTTTGGTGAGCGGATCGGGCGCCGCGGCCGGAGCAGGAACGGCGCACGCAACCGTGAGCAGAACGATCGCGAGTGGGGGACAGGCACGGAACACAGGCGACCGCCTTTCGGGTGAGACATGATTGGAACAGTTATGCTACGGCGCAGACCCACCCCCACCCCCTCCCTGCAGGGAGGGGAGAAAGAACCTTCGGAACTCTGCGACGTCGGATGAAGCGCGAAGGTTTGCTCCCCTCCCTGCAGGGAGGGGGGGTCTCTTCGCCCCTTCCCGCCCTTGACGCCTTCCACGACGCGGACTAGCGTGAGACGGGTCGATTCACACCTACAAAAGTTCGCAACGCGGCGGTTCCACAATGCCCGGTACGTGCGTGGTTGGGTTGCAGTGGGGAGACGAAGCCAAAGGGAAAATCGTCGATCTCCTCGGCGACGGGTTCGATCTCGTCGTGCGGTACAACGGCGGAGCCAACGCCGGACACACGGTCGTCGTCAACGGCAAGAGTTTCAAGCTCTCGCTCCTGCCGACCGGCGTCATCAGGCCGAACGTCACGAGCGTCATCGGTAACGGCGTCGTCGTCTACCCGCCGCGGTTCCTCGAAGAAGTCGATCAGCTCGCGAAAGGCGGCATCGACGTGTCCGGTTCCTTGTTCCTGAGCGACCACGCGCACGTCATCTTCCCGTACCACATGGAAGAAGAGCGGTTGCTCGAAAGCGGCACCGAAGGGAAGATCGGTACGACGGGTCGCGGGATCGGGCCGTGCTACCAGGACAAGGTCGGGCGCCGGTTCGCGATCCGCGTCGGCGAACTGCTCAGGCCCGACCATCTCCGCGAGCGATTGAAGTTCATCGTGCCGTTCAAGAACAAGCTGATGACCGCGCTCGGCGGCACCGCACCGAAGGTCTTCGACCCCAACGCAATCGCGGACGAATACCTCGGGTACGCAGAGCGCATCCGCCCGTTCGTACGGGACACGCCACGCCTGTTGCACGACGCCATCGCGGCGAACAAGCGGCTCATCTTCGAGGCGGCGCAGGGTAGTTTGCTCGACGTGGATCACGGCACGTTCCCTTACGTGACGAGTTCGAGCAGTTTGCCATCGGGCATCTGGGGCGGTTCGGGCGTGCCCGCGAAGTTCGTGAAGCGGATCATCGGCGTGGTGAAGGCGTACACGAGTCGCGTGGGTCAGGGGCCGTTCCCGACGGAACTCACAGACGAGCTCGGCGAGCGCATTCGCAAGGTGGGGCGCGAGTACGGCACGGTAACAGGTCGCCCGCGCCGCGTGGGCTGGCTCGACAGCGTGGCCGTGCGTTACACCGCGGCGCTCTCCGGTGCGGACGAAATCACCATCATGCTGCTCGACGTGTTGAGCGGCATTCCCGAACTGAAGCTCTGCACGGCTTACGACCTTGACGGCGAGCGCGTGACGCACTTCCCGAGCGACGCGTACTTGCTGGAACGTGTCAAGCCGGTGTACGAGACGATGCCGGGCTGGACCGAAGACCTGACCGCGGCGCGCAAGTTGGCGGACCTGCCAAGCGCGGCGCGGCGCTACCTCGATCGCGTCAGCGAACTGGTCGGGTTAAGAGCGAGTGTGGTGTCCGTCGGCCCGGATCGCGAACAGACGATTATGGTGTGAGGGCGAACCCCAGCCGCAAGGCTAGGGGTAACTCGCCGTACCTGAACACCCCCGGCCTTGCGGCCGGGGTTCGCCAATGACTTCAACGCAACACGACCCGCGAACCTACGCTGCCACCGTTGGGCTCGACCCGGCCCGGTTGCCGCGCCACATCGCCATCATCATGGACGGTAACGGGCGCTGGGCGCAGCGCCAGGGCAAGGAGCGGATGGAAGGGCACGCGCGCGGCGCGCACTCCGTCGATGTGATTACAGAAGAATGCTGCCGGCTCGGGCTGGGGCAACTCACGCTGTACTGCCTCAGTTCCGAAAACTGGAAGCGCCCGAAGCCGGAAATCGACTTCCTCATGGCGCTGCTCAAAGAGTATCTGCTCGCGGAGCGGCAGAAGATCCTCGATCAGAACATCAGATTCACCGTGATCGGGCGGCGCTCGGGATTGCCTGATGAAGTACTCGCGGAGATCGACGAGAACGTGCGGCTCACGCAGCACAACACCGGGTTGACGCTGTGCCTCGCGATCAACTACGGCAGCCGCGCCGAGATCGTGGACGCGGTGCAGGCGCTCGCGACACGAGTGAGTCGCGGCGAACTGAAGCCCGAAGACATCGACGAGGCCGCGATTTCCGGCGCGCTCTACACGGGCGGAATGCCGGACCCGGATTTGCTCGTGCGAACCGCTGGCGAGATGCGCGTCAGCAACTACCTCCTGTGGCAAATCTCCTACGCCGAGTTGTGGGTGACCTCGAAGTTCTGGCCGGATTTCGACCCGGTGCTTCTCCACGAAGGACTTCGCGACTACGCCCGGCGTGAGCGGCGCTTTGGCGGCTTGGACCCCCACACATGACAGCACCACGGGCGCATTCGTAATGATCCGAACGCGACTGTGGGTCGGGTCGCTGCTCGCGCTCGGTGCCGCTGGGGTGCTGTTCGGCGATTCGTGGCTCGCCAAGAACGGGTTCGCGTGGTTCCCGTTCCTGTTCGCGTTCCTGCTGTTCGCGGGTGTCGTCGGCTCACGCGAACTCATTCGCCTGTTCCCCGTCGCATCGCGCCCATCCGAATCGCTCGTCACTTGCGGTGTGCTTCTTTCGCTCCTCGCCAACTGGTATCCGGCACTTCGCGCGCAGTTCAGCCCGGAGGCGGCGTCCGTGTGGGCGCTGCTCGTGTGGGTCTTTGCTGGCGTGCTGATCGCGGCGTTCCTGATCGAAATGCAACGCTACACCGGTGAACCGGGCGCCGCGGTTCCGCGACTTGCGCTGGCCGTGTTCGCGGTCGCGTACCTCGGCGTGCTGCCGTGCTTCTTCGCGCAGATTCGGTGGCTGTCTAAGGATGTCGATACCAGCGCGGTGATGCTCGCACTGGTCGTGTTCGTGCCGAAGTGCAACGACATCGGCGCGTTCTTCACCGGCACATTCCTGGGCCGGCACAAGATGACGCCGACGCTCAGCCCCAAGAAAACCTGGGAAGGGTTCGCTGGCGGCATGACAACGGGCGCAATCGTTGCGGTCGCGTTCTCGTTCATGGCCGACGTATTTCGCCACGGCATATTGGAAGCAATCGCGTTCGGGTTGGCGGTGGGTCTTGCCGGTGTGCTCGGCGATCTGGCCGAATCGCTCATCAAGCGCGACTGCCAGACGAAGGACGCGTCGAAGAGCATTCCCGGCTTCGGCGGCGTGCTCGACGTGATCGACTCCGTGCTGTTCGCGGCACCGGTCGCGTACCTATGGTTCAGTTTCAATTAACCGCGAAGAACGCGGAGAACGCAAAGATTGTCAGATTTTGAGTTACCTCCGGTCCGATACACTGTCTGTCCTCTGCGCCCTCTGCGTTCTCCGCGGTGAACACTCTGGTAAAGCAACATGTCTGATTCGCTGGTGACACGCACGCTCACGATCGAGGACCGCGACGAAGCGGTGATTCTCTTCGGCACACGCGACCAATATTTGCGCGCGCTGCGTGATGCGTTCGCGGTGAAAGCCGTGTACCGCAGCGGCGAGTTGAAGATCGAAGGCACGGCCGAGGCCGCGGAGCAGTTCGAGCGCGCGCTTCAACAGGTGCGTCAGGTGGCGCGCAAGCACGGCAAACTCGACGCGAAGGACGTGGCCGGCGTGATCGACGTGATCCGCGGCGGGACCACGCGCGGCAGCGCGGCGGTCGTTGCCACCGAAGGTGGACGCAACTTGCGCACGCGCACCGATGGCCAAGGGCGGTACGTTCAGGCGCTCCAGAACAACGACGCGGTGATTTGCGTCGGCCCGGCCGGGAGCGGAAAGACGTACCTCGCGGTCGCGTGGGCGGTGTCGCTGCTCTACACGAAGAAGGTACGGAAGATCGTCCTCGTGCGCCCCGCTGTCGAAGCCGGCGAGCGCCTCGGCTTCCTCCCCGGCGACCTCATCGCGAAGATCAGCCCGTACCTTCGGCCCCTCTACGACGCGCTCGCGGACATGATGGAACCGGACACCGTCAAGAAATACATGGAGAGCGAAGTCATCGAGATTCTGCCGCTGGGGTATATGAGAGGCCGGACGCTCTCACACGCGTGCATCATTTTGGACGAAGGGCAGAACGCGACCGCGGAGCAGATGAAGATGTTCCTCACGCGAATGGGGACGAACTCGCGGGTGATCGTCACTGGCGACCTCACACAGACCGACCTGCCGCGAACCGTGCGCAGCGGCTTGGCCGATGCGGTTCACCGGTTGCGCGACGTGGAAGGGTTGTCGATCGTGTATCTGGATCAGTCCGACATCGTGCGCAACCCGCTGGTCACGCGCATCGTGAAGGCTTACGAGGACGACGCGCCACGCGGGAAGAAGTCGAGTGGGTGAGGAGGGTCGAAGGGAGTTTGAAGCCGCTCGCGGCTTCGCGAGTGATTGGGCGCGCGAATCTCGCGAAGCCGCCAGCGGCGAATCTTCTCCCCTCATCGTGAGGCATGGCCGGGAGGCCAGTCCTACAAAAACAGCCACGACCCACTTTGCACCGACTTTCGTGACGCCTACCCCGCACATGCGCACATGCCCCGGCGCAGATTTCGATTGCATTCGTCGCGACTGGGCGTGAAACTCATCTCGTTCGTCACTCCGCAGCGCCGGCGACCGCTGCCATCCCTTGCCAAGTTGTGTTTGCTTCGCGCCGGCGGAACCCACCTTTCTTTGTCCGGAGGTCACCCATGACCACGCCCCGGCACCGGTCCGCGTTCACACTCATCGAACTGCTCGTTGTTATCGCGATCATCGCCGTTCTTATTGGTCTGCTGTTGCCCGCTGTGCAGAAGGTGCGCGAAGCCGCTGCGCGCATGAAGTGCGCCAACAATCTCAAGCAGATCGGCCTCTCCGTTCACGGCTACCACGACGCCCACCAAGCCATCTGCCCGGCCGAGATCGCCGACTGCTGGGCGACGTGGGCGGTCCTCCTCATGCCCCACCTGGAGCAACAAGCCGTCTACTCGAAGTGGAACATCAACATGCGGTATCACGCCCAGTCGTCGGCCGCGTCTGCCGACCTGCCGGTCTACCACTGCCCGTCGCGAAGCGCCCCCGGCCAGTACGGGTCCACCGGCGAGTCGCGGTCGTTCACGATCGGCGGGAGTGTCACCGGTCCAGCCGGGTACTCGGACTACGCGGTGAACGCCGGACCGAACAACCTGTACTACCAGACCACGTCCGAAGGGCCGTTCACCCGGGCAATCAACCCAGCTACCGGGAACTACTGCAACCCGTACCAGCAGGACGCGTTCGAGAACGGCCCGACCGCCCCGGCGACCATCAGTTCGCCCAGCCGGTCGTGGTTCAGCTTCACCCACAGCCGGAAGTTCACGGACGTGACCGACGGGCTGAGCAACACCGTCTTCATCGGCGAGAAGTACTACATCCAGACCTCCAACGGGGGCGCCACCTACAACGGCGACTTCCAAAGCAACTATCTCCGGTATCTCGGGCACGCCGGCACCCAGGATCCGATCACGCTGCGGTGGACCAACGAGTACCCGCTCGTCAACGACAAGAACTACAGCGCGACCGACTGGAATCAGTTGTTCGCTGCCAGCCATCACATCGGGGCAGGACAGTTCGCGCTGGGTGACGGGAGCGTCCGTAGCGTGCGCGCGAATACCCCACTGGAGACGCTGCACCGGCTGTCGTCGATCCGGGACGGACTGATTATCCAGGAATAACCCGCCGCACGCTCACGAGGGCTGAACCGAATGACCCGAGTAATCTTGCTCCGGCGACTATCGACCGCGATCCTGGTCGCGGGGGTGCTTTCGTTGGTGGGATGCGGTAAGACCGAGGCGCCGACGTACCCGACCGAGGGGGAAGTGGTGTACGCCGACACCGGCGAACTCGTCCCGGGGTCACTGACCGTCTGGTTCGAGTCCACGACTCCGCCCTATCAACGGTCGTCCGGGATCGTGAAGGACGGGAAGTTCTACCTGAGCACGACGCGGGACGGGAACGGCGCAATCTCCGGCGAACACCGCGTCCGGTTCGACCCGTTCGTCCCGAACAGCGCATCGACCGAAAACCCGGACGTTGTCCTGGCCCGGGTGATGAACCCGAAGCACCTGGAGTTTCGCACGTCCGGGATCACGGTGACCATCGACCCGGTGCCCAAGAACACCTTCAAGATCAAGGTCGAGCCGCCAGCCGGCGAGCGGAAGAAAGTGAAGACCGCAAATTGACTCCCACCGGAGCGGGAAGGGCGGGGCGGTGAACGACCTGATTGCCGACCGGCACGTGTTCGCGTCCGTTGCTCACACTTCTGGCTCGTTCATCGCTATTGTGGCAACCGCAGTTCGACCAGGAACCGGTCCAGCTCTTCGGCCGGCGGTTCCGTCGGCAGCGTGCTCGCTTCGTAAGCCACGTTCAGGCGCGATTCCCATCCGTCGAGTTGTTGCGTGTGGAAGGCCACGTCCACCGCGTTGAGCGTGCCGAACTCGGCGCTGGCTTTGCGCGCGATCAGTTCCGGGATGAACGGCAACCCGAACCGCTCGTTGAGCGTCGGGAGATGCGTTTGCACTTCGCCGGTTTCGAGCAAATGAACACCGGTGAGCGCCACGCGGTACGCGTACAGCAGCGTCTTCGCGCGCTTCACGTCTTCCTTCTCGAAGAGCTTTCGCTGCGTGTGCAGGAACCCGCGATAGTGATTGTGGCAGTGCTTCGTGACGCACCGCGCCGCGAGCGGGCGCAGCGCACGTAGGAACTCCGCACCGTGCGCGACGAGTGGCGAAAAGACCTGTTCGAGCACGTACCCGTTGTGCTTGCACATCAGCCTCAGGTACTTCCCGACTTCGTGGCTGACCGCTTCGACCTCGCGCCCCTCGAACTCGCCTTTCGGCTCGACGGTTTCGGTGGGCTGCCGCAGGCCGACGATGGAGCGCAGCGGCGCGAGGAAACACCCGCGAAGATCGATGTCGCTATCGACCGAGGGGAAGCCATAGAGGTGCGACCCGCTGATCGTCCAGAACAGCGCGGTCGGAACGCGCTCGCTGCCCCAGACACCAAGCGCCGGTAAGTCGAGGTCGTGCGTGATGGTCATATCGTTCTTCTGAGGTTTAGCGCCGGCACCGCAGGGCCATACCTCACCCCGTGAGGCGATTCAGGGCTTCCTGGTACTTCGCAACGCTGCGTGCCACCACCTCATCTGGAAGCGGCGGCGGCGGACTCGCCTTGTCCCAACTGGTCGTTTCGAGCCAGTCGCGCACGAACTGCTTGTCGAACGACACCGGCGACGCACCCACCCGATACGTCTCCTTCGGCCAGTATCGCGAGCTGTCCGGCGTCAGCACTTCGTCAACGAGGATCATCTCGCCCGTCGGCAACCGGCCCCACTCGAACTTCGTGTCCGCGAGGATGATGCCCTTACCGTCCGCGTACTCCGCGGCCCGGCGGTACACGTCCAGCGTCTTCGCCTTCAGTTCGGTCGCGGTGTCGGTGCCGACTTGCTTCGCAACCGTGTCGAAGGTGATGTTCTCGTCGTGCAATCCCTCTTCAGCCTTCGTCGCGGGCGTGAAGATCGGTTCCGGCAGCTTGCTCGCGAGTTGCAACCCCGCCGGAATCGCGATGCCGCAAACGGTGCCGTGCGTCTGATATTCCTTCCACACCGAACCCAGAAGGTAGCCGCGCGCGACGCACTCCACCGGCACCACGGTCGCCTTCTTCACGAGCATCGTCCGCCCTTCAAGTTCCGGCTGACGGAACGCGGGCGGCAGGTCAGAGAGGTTCGCGCTCAGGAAGTGGTTCGGCACGTTCAGCCACTTCAGCCAAAACAGCGTCATTGAAGTAAGGATCGCGCCTTTATTCGGAATGCCGTTGGGCATCACCCAGTCGAAGGCGCTGATGCGGTCGGTGGCGACGATGGCGAGCGTGTCGCCGAGGTCGTACACGTCGCGCACCTTTCCTCGACGCGGTGTGAACCCCGGCACCTGACTCTGCAACAGTGATTCAGCGGGCATCGCTTCGTACTCGTGTGGTGGATGCGACGGATCGTGTCGCTATTGTAGTGTCGCGCGATCGAACCTCGTGCCCACGTCTCCCGTCACTTTCTGGACGCGGGTTTCTCCCGTGCGTAAGCCAACACGACCGTATTCCGCACAGAAGGCCAAGCGATGCCGAGCTACAAACCCGCCGATGTCGAACGCCGGTGGCAGCAATTCTGGGAAACGAACAAGACGTTCCGCACGCCGGACCCCGGCGAACCAGGAACCGAAGGCAAACCCAAGTGCTACCTGCTGGACATGTTCCCGTACCCGAGCGGCTCCGGGCTGCACGTCGGCCACCCCGAAGGCTACACCGCGACCGACATCCTGGCCCGCTTCAAGCGAATGAGTGGCTTCCACGTACTGCACCCGATGGGCTGGGACGCCTACGGGTTGCCCGCCGAACAGTACGCGGTGGAGAAAAATGTCCACCCGCGAATCACGACGCGGAGCAACATCGACACGTTTAGGCGCCAGATCAAATCGCTAGGGTTTTCCTACGACTGGGACCGCGAGGTCGATACCACCGACCCGAGTTACTTCAAGTGGACGCAGTGGATCTTCCTGACCATCTACGACACATGGTACGACGCGGTCGCGCAGAAGGGCCGCCCTATCAGCGAACTGCCGATCCCCGCAAGCGTGCGGAAGCAGGGCGACTCTGCGGTGCGCAAATACCAGGACGATCACCGCCTCGCTTACCAAGCGGAAGTACCGGTGAACTGGTGCCCATTCCTGGGCACAGTGCTGGCGAACGAAGAAGTCATCGACGGCAAATCCGAGCGCGGCGGGCACCCCGTCGAACGCCGACCGCTGCGCCAGTGGCTGATGCGGATCACTGCTTACGCCGAACGTCTGTTGTCGGATCTGGAACCGCTGGACTGGTCGCACTCCATCAAGGAAATGCAGCGCAACTGGATCGGCAAATCAGAAGGCGCCGAAGTGACATTCGCAGTAGCCGCAAGCCCGGTCGTTGCGACGACTAGGTTGCAAATCTCAGTGTTCACCACTCGCCCTGACACCCTGTTCGGCGCCACCTACATGGTGTTGTCGCCAGAACACTCGCTGGTGTCGAAGATCACCACGCCAGAGCAGCAAAGCGCGGTGAAGGCATACCAAGAGCAAGCAGCGCGCAAGAGCGACTTCGAGCGCACGGAGACCGCGAAGAAAAAGACCGGCGTGTTCACGGGCGCGTTCGCGGTCAACCCGGTGAACGACGCGAAGATTCCCATTTGGATCGCGGACTACGTGCTGGCGACCTACGGCACCGGCGCGATTATGGCCGTTCCCGGTCACGACGAGCGCGACTTCGAGTTCGCGAAGCAGTTCGGGCTGCCTATCGTCACTGTCGTGAAGCCAACCGAGGAATGGCTGAAGACAACCGGCAGCACGCTGAACGAACTGAAAGAGGCGTACTGCGAGGAAGGCGTCGCGGTCAACTCCGGCATTCTGGACGGGCTGCCCACACCCGATGCGAAAGCGAAGATCAGCGCGTGGCTGGAAGAGCGTGGCATCGGTACTCGTCGCGTGAACTACAAACTGCGTGACTGGCTGTTCAGCCGTCAGCGGTATTGGGGTGAGCCGTTCCCGGTGCTGCACGCCGCGAACGGCGAAACGGTCGCGTTGTCGCCAAGCGATCTCCCACTGATCCCACCGGACCTGGAAGACTTCAAGCCGACCGGCACTCCCGACGGTCCGCTGTCGAAGGCAACCGACTGGGTGAACGTCGAGATTGGCGACACGAAGTACAAGCGCGAGACGAACACGATGCCGCAGTGGGCTGGGTCGTGCTGGTACTTCCTGCGTTACATCGACCCGAAGAACGACAAGGCGTTCGCGGACCCCGCAAAACTGAAGCACTGGCTGCCGGTGGATCTGTACGTCGGCGGAGCGGAACACGCGGTTCTGCACCTGCTGTACTCGCGGTTCTGGCACAAGGTACTGTTCGATCGCGGCTATTTGCCGTGTACGGAGCCGTTCCAGAAGTTGGTGAACCAGGGCATGATTCTGGGGGAGAACAACGAAAAGATGTCGAAGGCTCGCGGCAACGTCGTGAACCCCGACGACATCGTGCGCGAGTACGGGGCCGACAGCCTGCGGCTGTACGAAATGTTCATGGGGCCGCTCGAAGCGGTGAAGCCGTGGAACACAGCCTCTATCGCGGGCGTGTACAAGTTCCTGGGCCGCGCCTGGCGGATGATCGTCGACGAACACGCCGAATCACTGGTGCTGAATTCGGCCATCAAGGACATCGAACCGGACCGCGACACGGTTCGCGTGCTGCACCGCACCATTCAGAAGGTGACCGAGGACACCGAAGGGTTGCGATTCAACACCGCGATCTCCGCGATGATGGAGTTCGTGAACCACGTTACGAAGCTCGAAGCACGCCCGCGGAGCATCTTCGACCCGTTCGTGCTGCTGCTGGCGCCTTACGCGCCGCACGTCGCGGAGGAACTGTGGCGGGCTCTGGGTCACAGCACCACGCTGGCCTACGCGCCGTGGCCGAAGTTCGACGCGGCGCTGGCCGCGACCGACGAGATCGACATCCCGGTGCAGATCAACGGCAAATTGCGCACGGTGCTGAAGGTGCCAGCCGAGATCAACGACGCGGCGCTAGAAGCCCTTGCGCTGGCCGACGAAAAAGTGAAAGAATCGCTCGTGGGCAAGACGATCAAGAGGACGATCGTAAAGACTGGAAAAATGGTGAACCTCGTCGTGGGGTGACGAGGTTGTCGTTGAGCGAGGCGCATCTTCGTTTCGCGTGAGACTCGGAGGAGGGCTACATCTCGGCGAGTGTGTGCCGGTAGCTCTTCGGTCTGCTCGCGCGGTACCCGGCGTCGGTTCGCACCAGAACCTTTCGCACTTCTGCGGGTCTGGAGCGATCGGACAAATACCGCCCGAGCGCCATCAGAGCGAAGTCGGTGCCTGCGAAGGCTCCTTCGCTCCACGTGCCGTCCGCGTGCTGTGTGCCGACGAGGAACTCCGCACCGGCGCGGACCTCGGCGCCCTCGCCGTCGCCGGCCGCAAGCAGCGAGAGCAGCGCCCACGCGGTCTCGGTCGGTGTGGAACCGCCCCAGCCGGCATCTTCGCGTTGCGACTCCTTCAACCACCGCACCGACCGGCGCACCGGCAGCGTGTACACGTCGGAACCGACTGCGCGCAATCCCGCGATTACCTGCCACGTCGTTTGAAGTTCGTTGGTGCCACCCCGGTTCAGCCACGCGCCGCTTTCTTCCTGGCGCGAGAGGACGAACTTCACGGCCGCATCGACCGGCGGTTGACCGACGCGAAACCCGAAGTGACCGAGCGCTTCGAGCACGTGTGCGGTGATCGCGGGACAACTCGGATCGGACTTCACGTGGCGGTCGAATCCGGGCCACCCGCCATCGCGGTTCTGAACCGCGAGTAGGAAGTTAATCGCGCTGTGAATGGTCGCGTGGCACCGTGCGCGTGCCGCGTTCCCGCTCCGCGCCAGCGCGATCAGCGCCAGCGCCGTCGCGTCCACGTCGGGCTGCGTCTCCTGCGACAACAGCCACAGCACGGCGTCCTCACCCGACGCGCCGGCGTCGGTCGCGGCGATGAGTGACAACGCGGCGCCCACCGGTTCCGATGGCACGAGCAACGCGGTCCGGCCGCGCGCGATCGTGTCCGCGACTTCATCGAACCAGGCGGCGTCGCGCTCGGAATAATGTGTGTGCTTCACAGTGCGGAGTCCTTTCCGTGCTGGTGTGGGAAGGGGACGGTACCGAACGGGAATCCGCAGTCGCAAGGGCAACTGCGGCGTCACGCGGCTTTCTTCGCGTAGTGGTCGAGACGGGCATTTGCCGTGAGTGCCGCGAACACTTTGCGGATTTGACTGAAACCGTCGCGCAGAAGAAACCCCGAGTCGCGACCAAAGCTCTTCGCGCCGAGGACGAAGTAATTCGGTTCACCCGTTTCCGGCGTGCCGGTCGATTCCGCCACGCGAAGACCGTCGCTGATGCGCAAGTCGGCGCGATAGCCCACGCTCGCGATTACGCGCTCGACTTCCCACGACACAGGCTTGTTGTTGCTCCGCCCAGCCACGCGAAAGCCCTTGTCCGGGCCGTGCGAGATGACTTCATCGAGAACCGTTTGCGGGTGGAATTCGAGGTTGCCGTCGCACCGTGTCGCGAGCGAGTTCGCTTTCGTCGCGAGCCGGTCGCGTTCCTTCAGCGGGTCGTTGGGGATGCGCGGAAGCGGCTGCCCACGCGGCCCACGCGTAAGCCAGAATACCCATGTATCGTTCGCTTCTTCGGCCAGTTGCGCGAGCGCGCAGATAGTCGCTGCTGCGGAATAGCCGTCGCCCACAAGGATGATGCTCCGGCCCGCGTAGTGTGCCCGCTTCTCGCCAAGAATGTCTTCCAATCCCCATGCGATTTGTGCTCGCGCCGCGAGTTCGCCGACGGCGGGAATGTTGCCGTCGCCGAGGCGCTGCGGCGTGATGTACGTGCCCGTGCAGTCGAGAACGACATCCGCGGTTTCGATGCGCTCCGCCCCCGCGCCGTCGCGCACGAGCAACCGGAACGGAAGTCGCTCGACCGCTTCCGACTTCTTCACGCTCGCGGCGCGCCCGACTTGAAGCACGGCGGCTTCGAGGTTGAGTGACTCGAGGAGCGTTTCGGATTCCGCGAGCGGCAGAAGGTAGGCAGCGAGGAACTCGCGCCCGGTGAGCAGGTCGGTTTCCGTGGGGATCGATCGCGACCCCTTTTCGCGGCGCACTTCGGCCAATCCGAGCGGCGTGGTGTTCATGCCAAACGGCGTGAACATCTTCGCGTGGCCCCAGCGCCGCAGGTGTTCGCCAACCGGACCGCGATCGAACACCGCGACCGTGAACCCGCACGCCTTCGCGTACAGCGCCGCTTCGATACCGATCGGGCCCGCGCCGATGATCGCGATGCGAAGGGGAGTGGTTTTGAGCATGTGTCCCTCTTGAGTCCGCTCGCGGAGCATTCCGAAGACACTACACTGTGGCCGGTTCCGACCGCAACGTGAGTCGCGTGCGGAGAGTGGCGCACGTCCCGTTCAGCCACTCGGCGGAGGGCAACCCGTAGGGGCGGAATTTCTCCGGGCGTTCTTGCTCGTCCTGAAGGTACAGCGCGCGGTGCCTGCCGAGCTTCGACGCGGTGGGCGAGTCCATCAGCGTGCTGGAATCGGTAGCGCTCATCTGGAACAGCACACGCATCGCGAACTCGCGCAACAGCGGCCGGTCGAACGCGCGATTCAGGTTCACCAACGAGTCGCACCACACGATCGCGTGGACCCCGCTGAGCGGGCCGTCTTTGAGGATCGTCGTGAGCCGTTCGGCCGGCGACGGTTCGCGCTCGCCCTTTCGACCGAAGCTAAAGTCATCGTCGGCTTTGCGGAGCTCGCGGAACCGGTGGACACCGAAGATGAGTACGAAGCGCGGCGTGCGGTCGGCTTCGCCTTTCTGTCGGTGTTCGATCTCGCTCGTGAGTTCCGCGAGCGCCGCCGGCAGCCCAGCGCGGTTCGGCGCGCTCGCGTGCGGCAGTTTCTCCGCGAGCTTGCGGAGGTACTCGGCTTCGTCCGCGTCGTCCGGCGTGCCGTCGAGAACGGTGAAGTGCGAACCTGGCGATTGCGCCGCGAGGCTGACCAGCGACGACACGAACAGCGCGCGGGCCGCGTCTTCGCTCTGCCCTACCATCAGCAGGTTCGCACCGCCGTGCGCGCGGAATATCGCGGCCGTCGGTTCCTTGATCGCGACCGGGTCGCCGAGCCACGCGCCGGGCACCTTCACCGGGGTCGGCGTTGTGAGTTGCTTCGCGAGCGCGGGGTTGTTTGCGAGCGCGGCCGACGTGTTCCCGCTGAACACGAGCGGTGCCGGCCACTTGTCACCCGCGCGATTGTGCAGGTCTTCGAGAACCTGCTCTCGCTTCTCCTCCGCGAGCCACACCACCTGGAACGGATCGTTCCCTTCGACGAGGCCGTTCTGGTCGTTGTAGATCGCCTCGCCGGGCCGTGACAGCAGCCGCGCCGCGGTGTTGTCCTTGCTCAGAATGAGTTGCGCGTCGGCGTCCGAACACTGAAGCGCAACGCGAACCGCCATCTGGTCGATGGTGCTTCGCGCGAGCGAATACGCCCCGCCAAGCGTCTGCGAACCGAGCAACACGTGAAGCCCGAACGCGCGACCCTGCCGCACCAACCGGTCGAGGAGCAAAGATGCTTCTTGTGAGAGCTTGTCGTCTTCCGTGAAGAACGCCTGGAACTCGTCGATCACGAGCAGAATGCGCGGTGTCTTCTCTTCTGGTTTCGCGATCCGGTAACCCGCGAGGTCGTTCACGCCGGCGTCGCGGAACTTCTCGCCGCGCTCGCGCAGGATGCCGTCGAGCCGTTGGAGCACACTGAGACCGAACTCGCGTTCACTCTGGATCGCGACGACGCGCGCGTGAGGTAAGCGGTAGGTCGCGTACCACTGGAACTCGACGCCTTCCTTGAAGTCGATGAGGTACAGTTCCGCCTCGTCGGGGCTGTACATCAGCGCGAGGTTCGTGATGAGCGCGTGCAGCAGCGTGGACTTACCCGAGCCGGTTTTCCCCGTGACGACCGCGTGCTGCGCCGTGCCGCGCCCGAGCGAGAACATCTGCTTTCGCGTCGCCCCGGCGCGCCCGACGGCCACTTCAAAACCCTTCGCCGCGCTGCCTGTCCAGATGTCGGATGGCTTCGGGGCGATGTACTCGAACGGCACCTCCACGCGCGCGGCGTCCTTGCTTCCCTTGCCAATGCGCTGCACGATCGCGGCCACGGTCGCGGTCGCCGGCGGTACGTCGAGCGTCAGCGGGAACGGCGCGAGCACCGGGTCTTTCGGCGCGAACTTTCCTTCCTTCCACACGAGCGTGTAACTCGCGGCTTCGAGGTCCGCGATGTTGAAGTCGCGCGGCATCGCGGCGCGCGTGTCGGCCGTAACGAGCACGCACACGCCGCACGACGGGCCGCTACTCGCGAGGCTCACGAGCCGCTTCGCGGCCTCAGGCGTGAAGTTGTTCGGGAAGTTCGCGACCACCAGCACGCGGTACGGTTCGGCCACTTCGCCCGCCGCCTTGTTGTACTCCTCGATCGACTTGTACTGGTTGCGCAGGTACTTCTGAATCACGCTCGCGGTGTGGTCGGTGAGGTCCGCGAGCCGCTGCTCGATGTCGCGCGCCTCGGTCCAGATTTGCGAAGTGATCAGTTTCTCGTCGAAATCCGCGAGGTGCATGAACGCGCCGAAGTTGTCGCCGAGACTCACCGGATCGACGATGGTGAACCGCACCTTGCCCGCCGGCAACCCGGTGAGGAATCGGAGCATCATCGCTTGCAGCGCCGACACGCCCGCGGCGCGGCCCTCCTCGCGACAGCGCATCAGTACCGAACACCGATCCGGGAACGGCAGGAACGCGGGCACGTCGCCGCTGAGCGCGGGCGGCGGGACCAGGCGATCGTCCGTCGGAACCGCGTCGGTGATCGCGCTCAGGTCAACGTTCAGCGCGCCGAAGCGAATGCCGTCCGGCACGCGGTCCGCAAGGGCGCGAGCGGGAAGAGCGTCCCAGTTTGGGAAGGTCGCGGCGCCCGCTTCGCGAAGTTCGGTGAACGTGTTCGCGACAGCGTGCGTTGTGCTGTTCCATGCGCCGGCCATCGTGTTCCACGCGGCATCGCGGGCGGCGGTCGCCGTGGACATCTTCTCGGCGAACGTTGTTTCCGCGGCGTTCAGTTCCGCGCCGAGCCGCGTTTCGATCTCGCTCCTCTTCGTGTGGTAGCGTTCGTCGGCCGCTCGCGTTTCGTTGTCGCGTTTGCGGCGGATGCGCTCGGCCACCGTTGCGAACTCCGCTTCGACACGCAGAATTTCCTCGTCGAACTGTTGCTTCTGTGACGCGAGAAGCGGAACGTAATACTCGTCTGTGCGCTGCCGGGCGCGGTCGTGTTTCTCCGCGAGGCGCCGGCTCGCGGCGACGAACTCAGTCGCGGCGTAGTCGCGGAGCAACTGACACGAGCGCGTCGCTTCCGCAAGTTGCTCCGCGATCTTCTTCCCCTCACGCACCGTAACGCGCCGACCGAGCGAGCGAAGGAGTAGCCACGAAGCAAGACCAAACACGAGGCCAACGCACACCGTGACGATGCCCGAGGTCAGCGGGTCCGCGAACGCGAACGCGGTCGCGCCAAGGCCCGCGAACGGAATGAACAGGACAACCAACCGCACCGGGCTTCCCCAACCAGGCGACTTCGCGGCGCGCAACCTCGCGCTGGTCGCTTCGGCTGCGGCAAGCCCTTTGTTCATGCGCTTGATCGGGTCGTCGTCGGTAGGCGCGGGCAGTTCGCCCGCGAAGTCCACTTCCGTTTTCGGAACGCGACCGCGATTCAAGAGTGGTTCGGTTTCGAGCCAAACCGCATCGACCTGTTCGCGCCCGGCGGCGGCCTTCCGTTGAAGCGTGTCGAGTTGCTCCTTCGCGGTCTTCTCGCCGGCTTCGAGCAGTGTGTTGTGGCTCCAGATTTGTTCGTCGTACTTGGTTTGCCCGTTCTTTTGCGCGGCGTGGAAGCGGTCCGTGATCAGTTTCCGGCGCTCGTCGCGGGCGCGGTCGTTGGTGAGTTGCTCGGCGGTAAAGTCTTTCGCGAGGCGCTCCTGGGTCGCGGCGCGCTCGGACTCGAGTTCGCCGAGTTCCCGTTCGCGCGCCGCCGCGTGTGCCTTCCGCGCGCGCGAAACCTCGCGCTCGGCCTTCTCGCTCGTCGTCTGGAACGCGGCCGTGAGTTCCGCGGCGGCGGCGGTCCGCACGCGGGCGGTGTCGGATAGGCCCGCGAGCGCGGCCCGCTGCTTATCGAAAAGGTTGTCGGACATGCTGCACCGTAAACGGACGAATACCAGGCCCACGATAAACGCGGGAGTGGCGCGACGGAAGACTTATGATGGGAACTCACACTCTTGGCGAATCTGCGTGAACAGCACGGACAGTTGGTCGATCGCGCGCAGTTCGTTGCTAACCGCGTCGTCGAGTGGTTCGACGGTCTCCTCGCCGTGCTTCGCGTGAACGGGGTCGTTCCAGGTGTCGAGCGTCTCGTTCCACTTCGCGCGCGCGGTCTTCTGTGCGTCGTAGATCTGGCTCCGCGTGGCACCGAATTTCATTGCTCGCCTCCAGAAGAACCTCTCCCCCCGGCCCCCTCCCCTAAGAAGGGAGGGGGAGTATCGCTCGCTGGCGCTCGCGATTCTTCTCTTTCTCCCCCTCCCTTCTTAGGGGAGGGAGTTGGGGGGAGAGGTTGCAGCGGTGCGTAGTCCGGTCGCAACCCCGCGTACCTCTCCAGCGCTCCGATGCGCCGCGTGAGTTCCGTGAGCGCGTTGGGCAGGTCGAGTTCGAGCATCGACTTGAGCCGGCGCGACGGCCCGGTGTACGTCTCGTCCACCAATTTCGGTAACCGCCCGATCCACCGGCGCACGGTTTCGACTTTCTCTTCCGCGTGCTCCTTCCGTGCCTTCGCGAGCCTGAGCGCCTTCTCCTGAACGGTGCAATCGGGGTCGCGACCGTCCCAGGTGGGGAGTTTCCGCTGCGACAGTTCCGCTTTCGCGCGAATGACTTCTTCTTCGCAGTCGCGCACGGCTCGCTGCCAGCGCGTGAGTTGTTCGCCGAGCCAGTCGAACGCGCGGCGGATTTCCATATCGACACCGGCCAGGGCTTCAGCCAGCCCGTCGCCGTAGTTGGTGAGGGCCGCGTGCCAGTCGATCACCGCGGCGATGGAGCGAACGTCGGCGGACATGGGAAGTCTCAAGTCCCAAGTCCCAAGTCCCAAGTCAACAGCCCGGTTTGGACTTGCGATTTGCGACTTGCGAACTTGAGACGGGTCAGCGTTGCGACAGGTATTCTTCGATCCGCTCAGCCTTGCGGAGCAAGAACGGGACGTGTTCGCCGGACACTTCCATGAAGCGTTCCAGCACGAGCATGGTCGCCTCGAACTCTTGCCGAAAGCGGTCCTGTTCCTGGTCGCGCCAACTGTCGCCCAGCGCCATGAGTTGGCCGTGCAGACCGGCGATGGCGGATTGCAGGTCGGCGTTGAACCGCTTCAGGTTGCTGGCGAACCGCCGCACTTCGGCCGGGTCCACGATGGCCTGTGACATGGCGCGAACCTCTGCGAGATGTGAAGGGGTGTTGTCACATAATACCACGGCCGCTCTTTTGAAGAGAGGGGGAGAAGGGGTGAAGGGGAGACAAAGGCAGCGAACCTGTCTTCGTCTCCCCTTCACCCCCTCTCCCCCTCTCTTCGACGGTCACGGCAGTTCCAGAACGTAAGCGGTGCCGTCGGCGTTCGCGGTGACCACCGACTTCCCGTCCGGCGTGTACACGGCACCGTTGATCGTCACGGGCACGGTCCACGAGCGAACTTCGGTGACCTTCTTGTTCTTGAACTCCGTTAACGACCACGCCTTGATTTCGCGGTCATTGCTAATCGTGACGAAGGTCTTGCCGGTCGGCGACACGACCAGCACACGCACGCCGGTCTTGTGTGCATTGCCGTCGGCCACCACTTCACGCTTCGCGATCTCGGCCACCTTCACCAGACCTTCGTCGTCGGACGCGACCAGGTACTTCTTGTCCGCGGTCACGCCGAGGTCCGCGAAGCTCCGCTGGAACAGCGGCCAGTCGCCGCCAATTCGCTCCTTCGTCGCCAGGTCGAAGACGCGCACGGTGCCGGACTCGTCACCGGCCACGGCCCACGCGAGGTCCGCTGTGAATGTCGCGGATCGCACGTTCCGGCTCTTGTCCGGCGTCGAAGAGAGCAACTTGCCCTTCGCGTCGTAAATCTCATAAGCGTTGTTCTTCACCGTGTCGCCGACGGCCTGGCGCGAAGCCCACGCGCCGATCTTCGTGGCGTCGGTCGAAGTCATGACCGTGTACACTTCGCCGGTTGCAACCAATGTGCCGAGGCGCGGCGGCGTGGTCCCCCAGAAGTGCAACCGGCCGGTGTCGCGCGTCGGCAAACTGCCGCCCATCACCACGCCGTCGTTACCCAGAAACGCGATCGCGAACGGTGTGTCCGCGTTGCCGATGAGCGTCGCCACTTCCTTCCCGGTCGCGATGTCCCACACCTTGATCGTCTGATCAGTCGCGGCCGTCGCGACGAACTTTCCGTTCGGGCTGACGGCGACCGCGTTCACCGCGAGCAGGTGCCCGCCAGCCGCACTCGCATTGTCTAACGGCGGAATCTCGAACACGCGGAGCGTGTTGTCCTTCTCCGCGGCCACGGACGCGACGAACCGCCCGTCCGGGCTGAACGCGACCGAAGTCACCCAGTCCGTGTGTCCGCGCAGGCCGCGAACCTCGCTCTTGGTCTGCACGTCCCACACGCGAACGACCGAGTCCGCACCGGCCGCCGCGACGAACCGGTTGTCGGGGCTGAACGCGACCGTGGACAGCGGCGAGAACCCGGTGGTGCTGTTCGGCGTCGCCTGTCCGTCGAACTTCACCAGTTGGACGAGCGAGCCGTTCTCGCCGACGGACCAGACGCGAAGGGCGCCGTCGCCGCCGACGCTCGCGAGCCGGTTCCCGTCTGGGCTGTACGCGACGCACGTCGTTCCGGCCGTGTGCGCGCCCTGCGCGGAGACTTCCTTCGGCGTGGTTCCGCTGATGTCCAAAATCACCAGTCCGCCGTCCGCGATGCCGACCGCGACCTGCTTGCTCCCCTTGCGGATCGCGATGGCGCACGCGGCTTTGCGCGACATCCACTTCCACACTTCCTTGCCCCCGGCAGGGTCAAACCCGCGAACGCTCGAGTCCGCCGAACCGGACACCACCAGTTTGCCGTCATCCGAAGCACCGAGCGCGAGTACCGCGAGGGCGTGGCCGGGCAGTTCCTTCTCGACCTTCTTGCCAGTCACGTCCCAGACCTTCACCACCTTGTCGCCGCCGCCCGCGACGAGCAGGTTGCTGTCCGGCAGGAACACGAGTGAAGTCATCGCGGCGCCCGCGTCGAGTGTGGCTTCGAGTTTGCCGGTTTCCAGTTCGTACACGCGAATCTTCTTGTCCGCGCCGGCCGACGCAACCCGCTTCCCGTTTGGAGCAATCGCGACCGCCCACAAAGACTCTTTCGACTCCGTCAGCGCCCGGTGTTCGTCGGTGGTGTTCAAGTCCCACACCCGAACCGCGCCGTCGTCGGACGCGGACGCGACTTGTCGCCCGTCGCCGCGCACGGCCACCGCGGTCGCCTTCGTCATGTGGCCCTGGAACGACCGAAGCGACTTCCCACTCGTAACATCCCACACGCGCACGGTCTTGTCTTCGCCGCTGGTGACGAGGAACTTGCCGTCGCTCGTGACGGCCAACCCGGTCACGGCCTTATCGTGACCGAGGAAGTCGCGGAGCTTGGTCGCGGTGTTGCCGACGCTCGTGCCGTCTGGACTCGGCCCGGCCGTGAGCCTGGCCTTGCCGTCGCGCCCACACGTAAACACGCTTCCGCTGTCGGCACTGAATCCGACGCCCATCACTTCGCCGAGATCCACACCCTGCACGCTCATCGCGAGTTGGTTGCCCTTACCTTCGGGGACGTACACCGCCACTTGCGAATTGCTGTCGCCGAGCGCCACGAGTTTCCCGTTCGGGCTGAACGCGACGCGCTCGACGCGGGCGTTGCGCGACGCGCTGGTGTACACCGCCTTGCCGGTGTCCGATTCGACCACACGAAGGATGCCGTCGTCGGCGCCGATCGCGAGCAGTTTCCCATCGGGGCTGAACGCGAGCGCCTTGATGGGCTTGTCCGTCTTGCCGAGGTTCACGAGTGTCTTGAGAAGCTTGCCCGTGGTCGGATCCCAGGTGTGAACTTGGTTCCCGCTCGAAGACGCGACGATCTTCTCTTTCGGGTGGAACGCGACGTCGGTGGCGCCGAGTACGTTGGTACCCGCGCGAGTGGGGTCGTCCTGTTGATCGACGTGGCCGCGATAGGTGACGATCTCGCGGCCGTTGCCCAAGTCCCAAATCTTCACGTTGAAGTCGCGGCTCGCGCTGGCGACGTACAACCCGTCGGGGCTGTACGCGAGCGAGTTGACGCGGTCCGCGTGGCGCATTCGCGACTCGCCGAGGACGCGCGTGACGTGCGGCGGCAGGCCGGGCGGCAGGTACGGGAGTTGCCAGCGTGCGTCGCGCAGGTGCCGCATCGCGGCCTTGAAGTTCTCGGTCTTCGCGGCCTCGTCGGCGCGCTTCACGATGTCATCGGCCTTCGTGAGCGTATCGGCCGGGAACTTGGCTTTGAGTGCCGCTTCGCGCTCGGTCTGGAACTTCTCGCGAAGTGCTTTCACGTCGTTGGCGGTCGGCTCGCCCGGTGCGGGCTGTGCGGACACAAATGGAATCGCGACGACAACCGCGCAAAGCATCAGCGCAAGGGTACGGAGAAGGGAACGCATGGTGGCCTCACACGCGGAGCTGGCGACGCAAACGGTTACGGATCAACGGGGATCAGTATACACAGACGCCCCAACGGAGCGAACGTAACAACTCGGCAAGGTGGGTGAACCAACAGCGCCGCGATTGGCACGCCTCAATCGCTGCGACGGCTGGCGTTCGCGCCGGGTGCGAAAAGTTGCGTTCCGGGTACGAATTCGCGTGTCGTTCTGATAAAGATGGAATTGGTTGGTTGTTCGCAACGCGGCTTGCGTTCGCCTTCCGTGTGATTACCTTGTGGTGAGTGGAGTTTGACGACACCTCAACCGCTCGGCAGGATGAATACAATGCTTCGCCGCACCCTGTCTCGCCTCAACCGGCTTCTTGGCCGGACCGACTGCCCCAATTCTTAGAAACGTTAGAATGTCTCCTGTGGTGAAGGCCCACCTGAGCCTAACACCACTGGAGGACCGCACGGTGCCGACAGCGGTGACAGCGGTCATCGACGTGACCTCGTTCGGAGACGTGACTGAGGGCGGGACCGGCGGGCTCGTGTTCACGCGCACGGTGAACACGACCGGCGCGCTGACGGTGAACTACTCCATCGGCGGAACCGCGACCAACGGTTCAGATCATTCGCTGGGCACGTCGGGCACGGTCGAGTTCGCGGACGGGGTTGGAGTCGCCACGGTCCTCTTCACCCCAACCAACGACACCGATTCCGAGCCAACGGAGACGATGGTCTTCACCCTCACTTCCGGGACTGGTTACACTATCGGCACTGCGGACGTGGCGACGGTGAACCTGTTCGACAACGACGCCCAGGTGGTGACCGTGGAGAAGGTCGCGGATACGACCGAGGGCGGGAGCGATGGCACGTTCCGGTTCATACGGACCGGCGACCTGAGCGGTTCGCTGGTCGTGAACTACTCCTCGGCGGGCGGGACCGCCATCTCGGGCACCGACTTCACCGCGCTGAGCGGAACGTTCGCGGCGAGCGCGGCCACCGCGAATGTTGCTGTGGCGGCGATCCACGACAGTGTCGAAGACGAAGACGAAACGGTCATCGCGACCGTGACGAGCGGCACCGGGTACACCGTGGGTGGTCCTTACGTCGCGACCGTCACCATCATCGACGTTCCCGATCTCCTGCCGACCGCCTACGACGGGTGGGCAACCGTCTCCGTGAACGATCCGGTGATTGTGGATGTTCTGGAACTTTCGTCCGACATGGACGATGACGCGCTGACCGTGTTGAGCGTCACGCAGGGCGATCACGGTAGCGTGGTGGACAACCTCGACGGCACCGTGACGTACACGCCCGACACGGACTTCGCGGGCGAGGATTGGTTCACCTACACGGTGGAGGATGCGTTCGGCAACGAATCGACCGGGACCGTGTACGTCAGAGTCACAGCCCCCGTCGCTTCCCCGACTTCCGTTTGGACCGACGAAGACACGCCGATCACGGTCGCGGTTCTCGATATGGCATTCGACCCAGACGAAGACGAACTTACCACTACTGCGGTGACGCAGGGCACTTACGGAACAGTGGTGCTGAACGTCGATGGAACGGTCACCTACACCCCAAACACCAGTTACGTTGGCGAAGACTCGTTCACCTACACCGTCGAAGACCCGGACGGGAACGAGGCGACGAACACGATAACAGTGACCGTCGGGGACACGGATCCGATCGTGCTCTACGACACCGCGACGACGGATGTCAACACAGCGCTGGAAATCACAGCGGCGGATTACGCGTTCGACCCGTTCGGGGACACACTGACCGTCTCCGCCGTGACTCAAGGCGGTCACGGAACGGTGGTGAACAACTTCGACGGAACAATCACCTACACACCTGACACCGATTACGAGGGGACCGACACGTTCACCTACACGGTGTTGGATGCAAACTCGAACCCAACTGTTGGCACTATCACTGTGACGGTTGGCCCAGGGCCGAGTAGCACACCGGCGAGTGAGATCGAAGACGCGCTGTCGGAGATCGTCGATGAGATCGAGGACGAGGGCTCACCCGCGACAATTCAGACCGCAGCGGCAAGCGTTATCGACGCGCTTACCGATTACATGGGAGATGCCACATCGGCCATTTCCGCAGCAAATATCGAAACGCTAAGTGCCAATAATTCCGATCCCCGCGCGTTCGTGAAGAGCGTCGCTAATGAATACCTTAACATGTACGATCAGTACAACCAACTGCGGGCGTTGGAAGCCCAACTTGCCGCTATTCTCATCGCGAACAAGGCTCGCGTCGAGGCCATCGTGGGTGAACTGACGGCGGCCGTGCGTGCTCCAAATCCAAACAGCGTTCAGATTCTGGCCCTTCGCGTTGCGTTCTTTACGCTCCATGACATTCACGACTCGATCCACCTGACGTACCAATCCGTCGCAAAAGCTACCTTTGATAGTTACGCGCGAGTATTACCATTACGCACCGCTCTCGGGGGCGCATTCCCTGGCGCAGGACCGCCGGCAATTCGGAGGTTGCCGACACCGACGCTTCCCACACCGCGTAACTTCGAAACAGATTTCACTCCCAAACTCAACTGAGGAAATCGTGACACTGTCATTCATTCTGTGCCTTTCGTTCGCGGGTTGGTGTAACGGCAATTTGCCGTCACCCCAACCGATTCTGGAACTCCCCCCTCATGACGAGGAGTTCCACCGCCAATACCTCGAAGTATGTCGGCGAAGTTGCGCGATCATCCAGTCAAGCATCGAATTGCTTGAGATGCGACTGGAACTGTTTCCTTCTCACCTTTCACCAGAAAGAGAGCAGGAGTTGCGCCAAAGGTTAAAGGATCGGCGCGACGAACTGGAAAAGATGAAGAAGATCGAGCGAGAACTCGTGCGATACGAAAAAGAGCGGAAACTCAACCCTGGAGTTGAGACCGACCTCAAGGCGATCGAACGGCTCGCCAAACTCCAGCAAGAGTTGTGGCCGATTCCGAACGTTGCGCCGATGCCGCGGGAAGTGAAGCCCAATCCGCGACGCGATTAGCGCGGCAGGAGGCGTATCGTTCAGTGGGCCGCGGGATTTGTTCCCGCGACCCGCTCGCTTCCCGCGCCTCACTTATAACTGCGCTCGACGAGTTTGACGGTCTCGAACGTGAGCGGTTCCTCGTTCCTCACAGGCGTCTTGCCCTCGCCCGCGTACTCCCACGCGACCACGTAGCAGAACTTCGCGTTGCTGCAGGGGTTCGCGCAGATCGCACCGAGGAACGCGGCTTCGCTCATCGTGTCTCGCTCCGGTCGCTGACGCTCCCGGCTCGCCAGGGTGAATGCACCTTCCTTTCAGCGCGATTGAGACGCGACGCGAACTCTCGTTCACCCCGGCGAGCCGGGAGCGTCAGCGACCGGAGGCTTTCTACTCGTTCACCTTCTCGCCGGCTGCGAGCAGCGCCAACACGGCGAACGCGGTGCCGGCGTTGGAGATGTAGTGCGCCTTGTCGGTGTTCAGCGAGCGAGTGAACCACCGGCCGCTCGCGCGCTGGTTCGCCTTCAACCACTTCACCGCGTTCACGATCTCGGCATCGGTCGGCTTCGCGCCGGCTTGCAGAAGCACGTAGGTGATGAACCCGGTGCCGTAACCGTCGCTGTTGGCCTTCGGGTCGTTCGTCGGCGTGTCCTCGTCGCGCCGCTCGTAGTCGCCCAACGACGGCAGCGCCCACCCGCCGTCCTTGCGCTGCTTCGCCTTCAGTGAAGCAACCGCGCGATTCCGCTCGGCGGCGGTCATCAAGCCGTCGAGTTTTGTGGAAGCCCAGAGGAGCATCGCGGTGTGGTGAAGGTCCGGCGGCGGCACCTTCTTGAAATATGCTTTGAGCTTCGCGATGCCGGCTTTGGCCTTCGCGGTCTTGGCGTAATCCGAGGGTGCGTAGCCGATCGCGAGCGCCGCGAGGGTCGCCCCGTAGTAGTCATCGTGTTCGAGCGGCGGCCACTCGCACTTGAGCCACTGCCACTCGCTCGCCCGGCGGGACGGGTCGAACATGCGGTCGAGTGCGGTTCGCGTGGCCGGGTGCAGTGTGCCGGTCTGCTGCGCGTCGTTGAACGACAGCGCGAACGCGGTCGCTACCACATACGCGGTGCCTTGCGGCTTCCCGCCGTTCGACCAACTCTTCACGTCGTCTTCCAGGTACTTGCGAACCTCTTTCCAGCCCGCGGCGCCTTTGAGCAACGGCCGCGCGGTAAGGTACGGCATGTTGGTGTGACAGGTGATGCAGTCGCGGTCGCGTGTCCAGTTCACGCCGACACCGTCGAGGTACTCGCCGGCCTTCGCATAGGAGAACTGTTTCGCGAGCGGCTCGTCGGCTTTCGCGGGCGCTGGCTTGGGGAAATCCGCGGCGCTGAGCGGCGCAGCCACGAGCAGGATCGCGAGAAGGGCGAGGCGCATCGGAAGCTCAGGAGAAATAGTTTAGCCTCGCTCCGCGGACTACGGAGCGCGGCTAAACGAGAGACGCAAGGCTCAGGCGATTTCCTTCAGCTCGAAGCCCTTGCGGTACTCGCGGAACAGCATGTCGTTGGCCTTCTTCGACGCCGGCCCCAGACCGGGGAACCGCTCGGTTTTGGGATCGAACGCGGTCGGGATGCCGAACCGACCCTTTACCTTCTCCACGTCCACCTTGTTCGCCTTCAGGTGCGCGACGAGACCGGCCGAGAATTCCTTCACGTTTTCCTGCGCGTAAACGCCCGCGGCCTCCGCGATAACCGCCTCGGTGCCGAGTCGGTAGCTGATGTTCGCCAGGTGGCACAGCGCCGCGGACAGGTGCCCTTCCGCGATGTCGCAGTTCAGTTCTTCGACCTTGCGGCTGCGCACGGCCTTCACGAAGTTGTCGAAGTGCAACTGGTCACTGCCACCGGCGAACTTCGCGACCTCTTTCCCGGCCTTGTCGTAGGCGACGCCCGCGTTGTAGCTCGGGCACACCACGTAACCCTCGGTGCCAACCCAGATGTTCCCGACCTTCGCGCCCTTGTAGGTGTCGGTGGTCAGCCCGCGGACCTCGAAGATCATCTTCGCGTCGGTGTAGTCGAACACGCACAGTTGGGTGTTGGCGGTTTCGCCGTCGTCAGTGTAGCCGAAGCGCCCGCCGACGCTGAACACGCTGTTCGGCATGGTCGTTTTGCCGAGACCCCAGCGGGCTTTGTCCATCTCGTGGACGCCCTGGTTGCCGAGGTCGCCATTGCCGAAGTCCCAGATCCAGTGCCAGTCGTAGTGAACGGTGCCGTTGCTCTTGGTGTTGCGCTTCGGCATCGTCTTCGGGGCCGGTCCGCACCACAGGTCATAGTCCATCGTCGCGGGCGTCTTCTGCTCGCCCATCTTCAGGCCCACGTCGCCGATGCTGCCGCGCGGCTTGTAGCACAGCCCGATAGCGAGATCGACTTTCCCAATCTTCCCGCTCTTCACGTAAGCGATGGAGTCCTTCATGCCGGGGTTGCTGCGGCTCTGCGTACCGACCTGACAGATGCGTTTGAACTTCCGCGCCGCGGCGGTCATGATCGCGCCTTCGCGGACGTTGTGCGTCGCGGGCTTCTCGCAATACACGTCCTTGCCGGCTTCCATCGCCCACACCGCCATGAGCGCGTGCCAGTGGTTCGGTGTCGCGATCGAGACGATGTCGATGTCCTTGTTCTCGATGACCTTCCGAATGTCCTTCTCGTACTTCGGGGCCTTGCCCTGGGTTTTCTCGATGGCCTTCATCGCGTTGCCGATCACGGCTTCGTCGCAGTCGCAGACGGTGGTGATCTCGCAGTTGTTCTTGCCAAGGAACCCGGACACGTGGCTCATTCCGCGACCACGCACGCCGACGACCGCGACGCGGAGTTTGTCGGCTTGCGCACGGGCCACCGCGGGTGCGGGTTTGTCCTCGGCGGTGACTGTGGAACTGGCTGCGGCAGCGGCGGCGATGATCGCGGAGCGGTTGATGAATTCGCGACGATTGAAGACGTCCATTGGCAACTTCCCCGGCGTGAGCCGGTTGTAAGGGTAGGAGAGTGCGCGGCGCACGAGCGAACTTCTCAACACTTTAATCGGACGCACCCGGTCGAGGCAACATCGCGGGTGGCAGAAATGCGAAGGCGGCCTGAAGCCATTTACTCGCGAAGCCTGCGGCTCAAAGGCGCGGGCTTGTGCGTTCCCGCTCCAGTGCCTACACTTTCACTACACGCACCCGTAGCTCAACTGGATAGAGCATCGGTCTTCGGAACCGAGGGTTAGAGGTTCAAATCCTCTCGGGTGTACTTCACTCACTTCCCGGCCCGCGATCCGGCCTTTCGTGGCCAGCGCGGGGTCGCCACGTAAGATGCCTCCACATCACCCACTGACCGCCCCGCGAGCAGCCCTCATGGCCGGTTCGACCTCCTCCGTGCGCCACCCCAAACAGAGGAAAGACGCGGCGCTCACCAGTGCGAACTCGTTCGCGTGGGCGTTCTTCGACTCCAGCGTCGGCGCAAAAATCATCATTGCGCTCACGGGGTTGGGACTGGTCGGGTTCAGCGTGTTCCACATGATCGGCAACCTGAAAGTGTTCCAGGGACCGGACGCGATCAACGGCTACGCGTACTTCCTCACGCACAGCCTCGGCGCGCTGATCTGGGTCGCACGCGTCGGACTGCTCACGATTTTCCTCCTGCATCTCACTCTTGCAATCAGGCTCACGCGGCGCTCGCGGCGCGCGCGCCCGGTGCCGTATGCGTATCCGGGGAGCGTGCAGGCGACCGTTTCCAGTCGCACGATGATCTGGAGCGGAATTGTCGTCGGGCTGTTTGTGCTGTTCCACCTCGCGCACTTCACATTCGCGTGGATTCACACGGTGGAGGTCGCACCGGACCGGTTCGTGAGTTACGCGGAACTGCAACACAACGGCCAGCACGACGTGTACAGCATGGTGGTGTTCGGACTCGCGACGCCGTGGCTCGCGGTGCTGTACATCGTCGTGCAGGTCGTGCTGTTCGTTCACCTGTTGCACGGCGTCCAGAGCGCGTTCCAGACGCTCGGGTTGAAGAACAATCGCTTCGCTTCAGCGATTAGGTTGGCCGGCTTCGCGGTCGCGACGCTGATCCTGGTGGGCAACCTGTTCATCGTGATCGGCGTCTGGGCCGGCCTCGCACCACCGCTGTACAAGACCGTTTGAACGACCGTAGGTCGGGTCGAGCCTTCGAGGCCCGACGTGGCGCCCCGCGCCGCGAGATGGGGAGCAATCGCCGCGCGGTGCGGGTGACGAGAAGACGTCGGGCCTCGAAGACGAGGCCCGACCTACGGCCCTCCTTTCTGCCGTTACACACGGGTAAATCATGCGACTCGATGCGAGAGTACCGGGCGGGCCGACGGCCGAGAAGTGGACGCGGTTCAAAGAGCAACAGCGGCTCATCAATCCGGCCAACAAGTCGAAGTATCACGTCATCGTGGTCGGCAGTGGGCTGGCCGGCGGTAGCGCCGCCGCGTCGCTCGCGGAGTTGGGCTACAAGGTCACTTGTTTTTGCTTCCAAGACTCGCCCAGGCGCGCACACAGCATCGCGGCGCAGGGCGGCATCAACGCCGCGAAGAACTACCGCAACGACGGCGATAGCGTTCACCGGCTCTTCTACGACACCGTGAAAGGCGGCGACTTCCGCTCGCGCGAGGCGAACGTTCACCGACTCGCGGAAGTGAGCGTCAACATCATCGACCAGTGCGTCGCGCAGGGCGTGCCGTTCGCCCGCGAGTACGGCGGATTGCTCGATACACGCAGCTTTGGCGGCGCGCAACTCCAGCGTACCTTCTACTGCCGCGGCCAAACCGGGCAGCAACTTCTGCTCGGTGCTTATCAGGCGCTTTCGCGGCAGATCGGCCTCGGCGCGGTGAACATGCACCCGCGATGCGAGATGCTCGACCTTGTGGTGATTGATGGCAAGGCGCGCGGCATCGTCACGCGGCACCTCGAAACAGGAAAGATCGAATCACACACCGCCGACGCGGTGGTGCTCGCGACCGGCGGCTACGGCAACGTGTTCTTCCTTTCGACGAACGCGATCGGCTGCAACGCGACTGCCACTTACCGTGCGTACAAGCGCGGCGCCGCGTTCGCGAACCCGTGCTACACGCAGATCCACCCGACGTGTATTCCGGTCGCCGGCGATCACCAGTCGAAGCTCACGTTGATGAGCGAATCGCTTCGCAACGACGGTCGCGTGTGGGTGCCGAAGAACGCCGCGGATTGCGGCAAGCACCCCAGCGAAATCCCCGAAGCGGCACGCGACTACTACCTCGAGCGCAAGTACCCGAGCTACGGGAACCTCGCGCCGCGTGACATCGCAAGCCGCGCCGCGAAGGAAGCGTGCGACGACGGGCGCGGTGTCGGTCCAGGTGCGCGCGGCGTGTATCTCGACTTCGGCGCGGCCATTCAGAAGCAGGGCCGCGACAAGATCGAAGCGAAGTACGGCAACCTGTTCGAGATGTACGAGCGCATCACTGCGGAGAGCGGCTACGAGCGACCGATGCGAATCTACCCCGCCGTTCACTACACGATGGGCGGCCTGTGGGTGAACTACGAACTGATGTCGAACGTGCCTGGGCTGTTTGTCATTGGGGAGGCGAACTTCTCGGATCACGGCGCGAACCGGCTCGGCGCGTCGGCGCTGATGCAAGGGTTGGCCGACGGCTACTTCGTGCTGCCGTACACGCTCACGCACTGGCTCGCGAACGAGAAGCCGGGCGCCACGCCGACCGATCACACCGAGTTCAAGCGCACCGAGACAGAAGCCACGGAGAAGATCAAGAAGTTGCTCGCGATCAAGGGCAAGAAGACCGCGACCGAGTTACACCGCGAGGTCGGCAACGTGATGTGGGAGAAGGTCGGGATGGCCCGCACAAAGGCATCGCTGGAAGCCGCGATCGCGCGCATTCAGGAACTGCGAGCAGAGTTCTGGCTAAACGTGACCGTGCCGGGCACCGACGCGGACTTGAACACCGCGTTGGAGCGTGCAAACCGCGTCGCGGACTTCATGGAGTTTGGGGAACTGCTGGCGCGCGACGCGTTGGTGCGCGAGGAGAGCTGCGGCGGGCACTTCCGCACGGAGTACCAGACGTCCGACGGCGAGGCGAAGCGCGACGACGCGAAGTTCTGCCATGTGGCCGCGTGGGAGTACGCCGGCGACGGCAAGCCGCCCGTGAGGAACGAGGAACCGCTCACCTTCGAGACCGTGAAACTCGTCGAACGGAGCTACAAGTGAGATGAAAGCGGGCCGCGGGGATGAACTCGCGGCTCGCCTGCCTCGTCAAAGCGCGGTGCGGTGTTGGTTAGCGCCAGCGAAGTTTGGTTATTTCCTGTCTTCATCAACCGAGTGAAAAGCAATGTAATGGACTGTCCACTTTTCGCTGTTCGCAGGTCGGCGCATGCTGATCGATGGCCCCTTCGTATAATCAAGCCAGATTTCTTCGATCTCTGGTCCTTTTCCCAAAACCTTCCGAACACCTAATTCGGTTACCTCGTCCGGCTTGCCGAGTTTCTTCTCGACCGCAACTCGGTCGTCGTCAAACGACACACCACCGGGCAATTCTCCGCTGTATCGCTTGTGCTCGTCCGCGCCTTCGTTGAACAGCCAGATCGTTTTCAGTTTTCCGTTCTCGAACGCCATGTCGAGCCCCTTCGATTTCCAGAGCAGGTAGAAGCCGGTGTCTTCACCGCCGTTGTCTCGCTTCGGATCGCCCGACCAGGCGTTGTATTTGATCACCGGGTCTTCCCCGAGGTGTCGTCCGATGGCACGCACCTCTTTACCCAGGTGACTTTTCCCGATCGCCTGCCGGAGGACCGCCACGGTCGGCTGCGGCGGTTCCTTCGGCACGGGCGCAGCAAGAGCGGCAAGGCATGGGCTGAACAGCGCAATCAGAACGAGACGGAGCATTAGTCACCTCTCGGCATCCGAAGGTTGGGCGGAGTATTATGGGTTTGGCATGGCATTCAGTTTCCCTTGGAGCACCTCGGCCTGATACCGAAGCCAGTGGTGCGCCGCCCACTCGGCGACGAACCCGGCCTTGATTTCGTCATACTTTTCTTTTGCCTTCTCCCAGACCAAGTCACCCATTTCGTTCTTGAACTTCTGGTACTCGTTCTCCTTCACGCCTTTCGTCAGATTGACGATTGCATCGACGCACTGCTTGTAATAAGTGAGCGCCCCGCCAACGGCGGCTGGCCGTTTCACGACTTTGCCGAGCGCGCCAACCAACGTCTGAAGTTGTTCGAGTCGCTGTTCACCTTCTGCTGCGAGCCCGTACTTGCCCATGCGTTCCAGCCACTGTTCCATTTCGGCCTTCTGAGCGACCGAAAGTGTTTTACCACTACCCAACAGTTCGAGGTAGATACGGAGTTGATTCACTTGACCAGCACCGACGGCGAGGCGAAGCGCGACGACGCGAAGTTCTGCCATGTGGCCGCGTGGGAGTACGCCGGCGACGGCAAGCCGCCCGTGAGGAACGAGGAACCGCTCACCTTCGAGACCGTGAAGTTGGTGGAGCGGAGCTACAAGTGAGGCGCGGGAAGCGAACGGGCCGCGGGGGGTGAAGCCCGCAGCCCGCTGAATGACCGGCCGCTGATCGGCGCGATTCAGGACGCGCGGCGCAAGACCATGTTCGCGTTCGGCACCGACGACGACCCCAAGAAGGGCGGGCGGTTCGTGTTCGAGATGGCCCCGGTCGCGGACCCGGCGTTCTACCAGTGCAAGGCGAAGGCCGGCGACGGGTTCCGCGAAACCCAAGATTGCGTTCGTGCGATCAAGAAACACCCGAAGCAGGACCACCTGCCGCCCGTCGTTGCTCCCGCCCCGCGACTTGTGAAGCCGTGACGTCCGCTACGGCTCCAGTTTCTTGCCGCGGATCTTCTCCTCGGTCGCGTCCAGAACCTCCAACACCTGACCGTCGGTATTGCTCGCTCACTGCGGCACGGCACGCTGGAGCTTCCGCTTCACCTCTTCCAGGTGGCCGTCGCGCCTCAGGCGCGACGACTGCCGCACGTCCGCCTCGTACAACTCCTTCGCCTTCTCCCACGCGGCCTTTGCCTTCACCTTGTCGTTCAGTCGGAACAGCACGTCGCCCAAGTGGTCCCACATCGTCCCACTCTTCGCCCCGCCCGGGAGCGTCAACGCGTACTCCAGTTCCGCTTTCGCCTCCGCGAACTTCCCCTGACGGAAGAACACCCAACCCAGGCTGTCGCGATACGCCGCGTTCTCGACCTCCACGCTCCCGGCTTTCCGCTGCTTGATGCGGTCCAGAACAATCGCGTGCCTAACCAGCCGTTCTGCTTCATCGAGGTTGCGCCCCTGGTCCGCGAGGTTGTAGCCCAGGTCGTTGCACGCGCCTGCGTCGTCGGCGTCGTCGTCGAGAATCGCGCGCAACAGCGACTCCGACTCCGCCGGTTTCTTTGCGCCGGAGTATGCCGTCGCCTGCGCGTGCCGGAGTCGCTGCTTGTCGGCCGGACCGTCGAACTCGTCGGACAGCTTCTTGCCGTACTCGATGGCTTCGTCCCACTTGCCCAGGACACACAACACGCGATGCTTCGCCAGCCGGACCGGAAGGCGTTCACCGGCTGGTGCTTGCAGAATGGTCTGGTCCGCGGTGGCGATGGCCTCCTTCGCCTTGCCCTGTTCGGCGAGGGCGAGGGCGAGGTGATAGGAGAGGAACGGCTGAATGCTTTGCGGGTCCATCGCGTTGTGACACTCTCTCTCGACCTCGTCCGGCTTGTTCGCGAGCCACAGCACGTTGATGAGCGCCGAGTACGCCTCGGCCCGCGCGGCCGAATCGTTCGGCGTTTGTAACCGGGAAATCGCCTGACGGAACTGCCCCGCGGCGAGGGCGAGTTTGTCGTGCTTCGCCGCGAGCGCGCCCAGGAAGTAGCCCGTGCCGTGACTGCGATTGGTGCCGAGACCCAGGTCTTCGGCGGCGGCGTGCATGAGCGACTCGACGCCCTTTGGGTTGTCGCGGAACGCGTCGGCGATGGCCCGGGCCTGGTCCGCGGCGAGAGTCTTCTGCGTGGCCGTCGCGGGTGCGACCGGTTTCTCCTTCTTCTTGTCGTCGAGCAGGGTGAAAGAGCGATCGATGGCGGCGATGATCTCCTTCGCGCGGCCCGTGTCGAGGTGCGACCGCACGATAACCGCGATCACCTTCGGGTCGCCGCTGACCTTCATGATGGTGGCAAACAGTTCGTCCGCGTCGCGCCGCGTGGCCGAGTCGCGGGCCATCTCCGCGGCGTACACCGCCACGAGCGGGCGGTTCAGTGTGTCGCGCGTGGTGTATCCACGCAGTTTGCCGACGACTTCGGTGTCGCGGTTCGCGGCGCGGAGCAGATCCGCCAACCGCTGATACGGTTCCGGGGCGTGCGGTTGCAACTTGAGGAAGTCTTCAAGGTGTTTGATGGCGTCGGCCGGCTCGCCCTTCGCTTGAAGCGCACCGGAGAGGTTCCAGCCAAGGCGCGCGGCGCTGAGCGGGTCATCGACCTTGTTGGGGTCGGCGTACAGTTTGGCTGCCGCGGCGTAGGCTTCGGCCGCGGGGTCGAACTTCCGCCGCTTCACGAGAATGTGCCCCAGTCGTTCGAGGCAATCGGCGGCTTCGGTGTCGGCCTCTTTCGGCGTGAACGCGCGAATCGCGATGACTGCCGCGCGGCCTTCGGTGACAAGCTCTGCTGCGTTCCGAAGCGCGAACTCCGCCGCGGCGAGATCACCGGCCTTTTCGCACAGCATCGCAAGATCACGATAGACGCGCACGGCTTTCTCCGGGCGCTCCGCAAGTCCCTTGCTTTCGGCCGCGAGCTTCGCGGCGCTGACGGCTTCTTTCAGTTCGCCGGCATCAAAGAGCAGCCGTGCGAGGAGTATCGCGGTGTCGTAATCGGTGGGGTCTTTGTCGATGACTTTGCGTGCGAGTTTGATGGCTTCCGAGTCGCGTCCCAACTGCGCGTAGAGCTTGACGAGTTCCTTGAGTGGTGCGGTCGCGTCCGGGTCTTGTTTGGCGGCGGCTTCGAACTGCTTCGCGGCGGTGAGGAGGCGATCGCGTCGGAGGTTCCAGACGGCCACACCGTATCGCGCGAGCGCGTCTCGTCGCGCTTCGGCCATCCCCGGCGCGACCAGCACCGGATCGGCCGACACGCACAGCACAGCACCGATGAGTAACCCGCCGACCATAGCGAACCCTCCGCGAGTACGCGGATGATAGCCGCGATCGGGCCGCGTGCCAACGCGAAGAGTGCGTACGATTTCATCGCGAATCCGCAACGGCGATTGTGTGTGCCCGCGTGCCGGGTTACTCTGCGTGAGTATTGTTGGTGTGAGTTTAGCTCGTATCTCCACGGCTCGGAAGCCGTGCCCGAATTGAAGCCACAATCCAGGTCGAGAAGTAGACCCGCACTGCAACACAAACGCGAAAGCCCCGAGGTGAGAACCTCGGGGCTTTCTGCGTTGAATGGCTCGCGGCGGTCAGTCCTGCTTGCCGCGCTTCTTCCAGACGCGGAGCAGGTTCGCGAAGTCGTCGCGCCAGATCGGGCCGTCCTCCCACGGAACCTCGTTCCACTGCACGAGTGACTTCTTCGCGGACGCGTGCTCGCGGTCGAGGATCGGGGCGAGGTCGGCTTCCGTTCGCGCCAACAGCATCCACTGCGACTCCGTCTTGCCGTCGTCGCGCTCGGTTTCGAGCGGCACATCGTGACAGTAGCGGACGACCAACTTCGAGTCGTGGTCGTCGGCCAACCGGCGGATCAGCGGCGGCAGATCGAGGTGGTTGTTCGACACGTGTAGCGCGATGATGCCGTTCGGTTTGAGCTTCGACACATAAAGCGCGATGGCCTCGCGCGTGAGCAGGTGAACCGGGATCGCGTCGGAACAGAAGCCGTCGAGGATGATCACGTCGTAGGAGCCGCTGTCCGGTCGCGAGAGGTGACGGCGGGCGTCGCCGAGAACCACGTTGCACGTACCCTGGCACTCCGACAGGAAGCGGAAGTACGACGTGTCGCGTGCGATCCGCACCACCGCCGGGTCGATCTCGTAGAAGGTCCACTCCTCCCCCGGCTTCGCATAAGACGCCACGGCTCCCGTACCCAAGCCGACGACACCCACCTTCCGACCGGGCTTCGGTGGAAGCGAATCGAACACCTGCCCGACCGGGCCTCTCCGGTGGTAATACGTCATCGGGCGCGGCGGGCCGGGTTCGTCGGCTCTTTGTTGCCCGTGCAGCGTGGTACCGTGGATCAACTTGATGAACTTCCCGTCGCGCGTGACGCGAATCACGCCGAAGAAGTTTCGTTCCTTGTGTAAGGTCTCGCCAAAGTGCCCGGTATCGAAGGCACTGGCCACCAAAATGGCGCCCAGCGCGAGCGCGTAGCGTGCTGGCTTGCGGACCAGCGCGAACGCAGCCACACCAGGAATGCCGAACATCAGTCCGCCACGAAGCAGACGCGTCACCAGCGCGTCGGGCGAGTCCGGTTCGGTCGGCATCTTCACGTAGTGTTGCACCGCGAGGACCAACCCGACGGACAACCCGAGTAGCACCAACACCAGCGCAACATCGGCGAACCGCAACTTCGCTTCTTGTTCGTCGCCACGCGGTCTGATGGCCGCAGCCAACAGGAGCGCGAGCGGGTATTCCACCATCCCGACCGATGCGAACACGATGGGTGCGACGAGCGCGTTGAACAGCCCGCCGAGGACGCCGCCGAACGACATCCAGAAGTAAAACGCGGTGAGGTGTTCGGGCGGCGGGCGGTCCTTCGCGAGTTCACCATGACACACCAGACACACGCCGAAGAACGCGAGCATGTGCAGCATCCCGACCACCGCGAGCGGTTCGGCCGCGTTGGTCAGGAGCGTGAGCACGACGAACAGGAGCAGCATCGGCGTGACGCGACCAACGACGCGGTGAACACTGTCCGGCCATCGCGCGAACACCAGAATGAAGCTCATCAGGTACAGCGCGAGCGGCACCACCCACAGTAGCGGCACCGGCGCGAGGTCGGTCGAAACGTGCGTGGTGACGCCGAGGAGCAGGCTCGACGGTAGCCCCGCGAGCATCACCCACCGAACGATGCGCAAGCGGTCCGGTTTCGGGCTGAGCGATTCGGTCGGTTTCAGTTCCGTCGCGGGCTTTCGAATGACCGTGAGCGAACACGCGACGACCATCGCGACGTAGCCGATCACACCGCCCGTGAACACCCACTGTTGCTCGTACAGCGTGAGCCGCGGCTCGATGACGAGCGGGTACGCGAGTAGCCCCAACAGACTGCCGGCGTTGCTCGCGGCGTAGAGGAAGTACGGGTCTTTCGCGGCGGGGTGGCCGGTGGAAGCGAACCAACGTTGGAGCAGCGGCGACGTGGTGGACAGCACAAAGAACGGCACGCCGACCGCGACCCCGACCGCGAGGCCGAGCCGGATGACCATGAGGAACGACGAATCCTGATCGTCGGGGAGCATCGACGGCACGACCGCGACCGGTGACCCTGTGATCGCGACCGCGACCTTGAACGACACGACCACGGTGGCGAGCGCGAGCAGGTGGAACACGGTCTGTCGTCGGACGCCGAGTCTACCGGTGCTGCGGTGTGCGTAGAGGTAGCCCGCAAGGAGAACGATTTGGAAGAACACCATGCAAGTGTTCCAGACCCCGGGCGTACCTCCGACGAGCGGCAAGAGGAGCTTGCCGACGAGCGGTTGGACGAGGAACAGCAGAGCTGCCCCGACGAACAGGGTTGTCGCGTACAGGACGGCGAGCAATCGCGACCTCCGCGAAGGGCAGCGGAACCCTCGGAGCGGTGGTGGGGAGAGATCCGACCGGTGGGCGCCGGTGTTAACAGGATGCGAACGCGACCGCGCCGGGGCAAGAGGGGACTTGCTGTTCCATGACAGAAGCAGCGCCCGTGCCACCGGGTGAAGAGGCAGAAACAACTACTTCTATGGGTAAGACGGCCGAGCCATCAATCCGGCAACCGGGGGAGCCGCTGTTTCAGCGCGGTCAGTCCGGCGAAGGTCACCGACGTGCCGTTCTGGTCGCCAAGGTCGGTCATCCCGTCAAGGGGTTCAACACTTTTGTACCAACCGACATCCGGTGCGCGGAGCGGGCGCGGTATACCCACCTCACTTCCCAACCACCCATTTTCTCAAACCGGAGAAAGCACATGTCTGTAGTGTTCATGAAACCCGTGCTGAACGTCGTTCTGGTGGACGTGAACACCGCCGTGGTGCGGGCGTGGCAGGCCGCGTTCGCGGACACGCCGGAGGTCGAGATCACGCACGGCTCGATGCTCTCGCAACCGGTCGATGCCTGGGTCACACCAACCAACTCCCAAGGCAGCATGGACGGCGGACTGGATGCCGTCATCAAGCGGTTCCTCGGTTCCAAGATCGAGCGCCGCGTTCAGACCGAAATCAAGAAGCGATTCGACGGCGCAATGCCGATCGGCTCCGCGACCTGCGTGCCGACCGACGCGGAACTCCCGAAGTATCTCATCTCCACACCAACGATGGTGACTTCCGCGGAGAACGTGAGCAACACGTTCAACGTGGCGCTGGCGTGTGCCGCGGCGTTCCAGGCGATCCACCAGCAGAACGCGCGAATCCCCGACAGCATCACGTCGGTCGCGATTCCGGGTCTGGGTGCCGCGACTGGGCGTGTTCCGCCGCGGGTGTGTGCGAACCTGATGTGGACCGGCTACACTCTGTTCAACGACCACGACTTCCGCGACTACGACTCCCTGCGCGAAACGATGCAGGAACAGTTCGGCGCGATCGGGCCGCGTCTGGAACGTGACCGCCTGCGCGTGAAGCCACCCGCAGTGCTTGAAGAACACACCGACGGCTGTTGCCACTGATGCGAATATCGCGAAGCGAAACTGAACCGGCCGCCTTCGGGCGACCGGTTCGCGTTTATCAGGGCGACGAGTGCTCCGCGGGCGCGGTATCATCATCTTCACCGACACCGGAGCAGCGTAACCGTGAGCGAAGAAATGCAGACCGAGAACGTGTGGTACGCTGGTGGACTCGCGTTCGAGTGTACGCAGTGCGGCGACTGCTGCACCGGCGCGCCCGGGTTCGTGTGGATTACTGACGAAGAACTCGCAGCCCTCGCCGCGTTTCTGGGCGAACCGCTCGACGAGGTGCGTGAACTGCACACCCGCAAGGCGCGCGGCCGGCGCACGCTCCGCGAAAAAGCCAACGGCGATTGCGCCTTCTACGACCGCAAAAAAGGCTGCACCGTGTACAAGGTGCGCCCGGCGCAGTGCCGCACGTGGCCGTTCTGGGATAGCAACGTCGCGACGCCCGAAGACTGGAAACACACCTGCGAAGCGTGTCCCGGGTCCGGCAAAGGCGAAGTGATTCCGGTCGAAGAAATCTCCCGCCGTCTCAAGGTCATCAAGATCTGAGGTAGCCTCATGGTTCGCGCTCTCCTGACGGTGTTCGCAGGGTTCGTCGCGTCGGGCGCTTCGGCCGCCGATCCGGTCGTGGTCGGGCACCGCGGGCTGGTGAAGCACGCACCGGAAGAGACGCACGCCAACTTCGCCGCGTGCATCGACCTTCGCGTTCACATCGAACTCGACGTGCGCCGCACCCGCGACGGCCAACTCGTCTGCCTCCACGACGACACACTCAACCGCACCACCGATGGCGCGGGCAAGGTCGCGGAATTTTCGCTCCGTGAAGTACGGTTGCTCGACGCTGGGAAGAAATTCGATCCCGCGTTCGCCGGGGAGCGAGTGCCCACGCTCGAAGAGGTCTTCGCGCTGGTCCGCGACCGCAAAGCGCCGCTCACGATTGCGATCGATTTGAAGGTGCCCGATTGCGAAACGGACGTGGTGAAACTCGCGGAGAAGTACGGCGTCCTGAAGCAACTCGTGTTCATCGGGATCACGATTGAGAAGCCAGCCGTGCGCGAAAAGCTCCTCGAAGCCAACAAGAATGTCGCGTGCGCCGCGCTTTGCCCGGCCGCGGATAAGCTCGGCGACGCGCTCGCGGACAAGACGTGTTCGTGGGTGTACGTGCGATTCATTCCCACCGCGGACGAGGTGAAGCGCATCCACGCGGCCGGGAAGAAGGTGTTTCTGGTCGGCCCGCTGGTGATGGGCAACGAACCTGAGAACTGGGCGAAGGGCCGCGCCGCCGGCGTGGACGCGATCCTCACGGACTACCCGCTCGAATGCCGCGCCGGGTGGCGCGGCGAAAAGAAGTGAGCATGATTGACGACGTGCGGAAGGACGTGCTCACGGTGTACGCTGCTGCGGACGCGGCCGTGGGTGCCGCCGGGCCGCGCTGCGACGCGTCCGGGCGCTGCTGCCGGTTCACCGAGTACGGACACACACTCTTCATCAGCGCGTTCGAGGCGGAGATTCTCCTCGAAAACGCGCCCTTCTACGAACAACCTGTATCGCGTGACGGTTGCCCGTTCCAGATCGAAGGTCTCTGTACCGCACGCGACGCGCGCCCGCTGGGGTGCCGCATCTACTTCTGCGACGAGAGCTATGAGACACGCATGGCCGAGATTACCGAAGAGGCGCTCGCGAAACTGAAACACATCGCGGACACCCACGGCACCGGCTGGCATTACGCCCCACTTCATCACTTCCTGAATGCACCCCTCCCGGCGCGGCCAAACAATCAGGGCAGCGATAGCATGACACCGCCCGTGACACGGGTGTCGCTGCCCGTCGTTAATCACTCCGGGGGCTGACGCCGCCCGGCTCGCCAGGGAGGTTCGCATGGCCCGCTTCCTGATTGCCTTTGCACTCACACTCACCCCCACGCTCACACTTTCCGCGGGCGACTGGCCGCAGTTCCTCGGGCTGAATCGCGACAACAGCACGGCCGAGACGGTCGCACCGTGGAAAGGAGACCTCAAGCCGGTTTGGAAGAAGACGGTCGGCGAGTCGCACAGTTCGCCCGTCATCGCGGACGGTGTCGTGTACGCGTTTTATCAGCCGAAGGACAAGAACGCCGACGCACTGGCCGCGTTCGACGCGAAGACCGGCAAGATAAAGTGGGAGAAGAGTTACGAGCGGCCGGAGTTCAAGCCGCCGTTCGGCAACGGGCCGCGTGGCACGCCCGCTGTCAGCGGCGGCAAGGTGTTCACCTACGGCGGGACCGGCGTTGTCGCGTGCTGGGACACCAAGACCGGAGAAGTCGATTGGAAGGTGGAAGCACTCAAAGACTTCGGCGGGAAGAACCTGTTCTTCGGCACCTCCGCGTCGCCGCTCGTCAGCGGTGATAAGGTGGTCGTGCTTGTAGGCGCGAAGGGCGCCGGGATCGTTGCACTGGACGCGAAGTCCGGCAAGACCGCGTGGAAGGCCACCGACGACCCGGCGAGTTACGCCTCGCCCACGATCATCAACGAACAGATCGTCGCGCTGACCGGGTCGAACGTGCGCGGCCTCGGGACCGACGGCAAGCAGTTGTGGGCGGTCCCTTTTAGGGACTTGCTGAACGAATCGTCCACGACACCACTATCCGCGGGCGGAATGATCTTCGCGAGTTCCGTGACGGCCGGAAGCATCGCGGTGAAGGTGACGAGCGACGGCAAGGCCGAGAAGGTGTGGGAGAACAAGGCGCTCACGTGCTACTTCTCCACGCCGGTCGTGGTCGGGGACTACCTCTACATGGTGAACGGCTCGATCACGGCCAAGAGCATCGTGCTGCGGTGTGTCGAACTGAAGACCGGCAAACTGGTGTGGGAAAAGAAGGACGTTGGCAAGTACCACGCGGCGATCATGCGGTGCGGACCGGCGGGCAAGGAGCAACTTCTGATGCTCGACGACAATGGGTTCCTCACGCTGTTCGAGGCAAACCCGAAAGAGTTCAAGGAACTGGCCCGGTCGAAGGTGTGCGGCAACACGTGGGCGCACCCGGCCCTCGTGGACGGCAAGTTGTACCTGCGCGACGACAAGGAACTGATGTGCTTCGAGCTGAAGTAGGGTGGGTCAAGGTTTTGCGCAGGCCCATCAGCGCGAAGCGAGTCCAGAAGTATGGTGGGCCTGCGCAAAGCCTTGTCCCACCCCACAAGTAGGTGCCACCGTGACCGGCGGTCTGATTCTCGCGGCGGTTCTGGTGATGGTCGGGCTGGCGACCGCCGTGCGCCAGCGCCGGGCGCTGCGCGCCCTGGCCGACGAGCCGTTCGTGCCAGACGAGGACCGCGTGTACCGGCGCGGACAGGCCCGGCGCCGGGGACTCACGTCTGTTCTGCTCGTCGTTCTCGGCGGCCTGATCGCCAACTACTACATGTCCGGCATGGACGCGCGGATGGACGCGATCCCGGACCGCGACAAGGTCGGCGCCGAAAGCGAACCGGACCCGCGAACGGAAACCGATAAACGGTTCACGAAACTCGCGGCCGTCTACTGGAGTGCTGTCCTCGGGCTGGTTTTCGTCGCCGTGTGTCTCGCCGTCACGGATTTCTGGGCGACGCGCAAATACTGGATGGCGCGCTACAAGGAAATGAAGGCCGATCACGAAACGAAGTTGCAGCGCGATCTGGCCGTGTATCGGCAGCAGAAGTTGAACGCGCGTGTACCCGGTCTGAAGCCACCCACCGCCGACGACACAGCAACCGACGAACCGCCGGTGTGAATCGTGGTGCAGGCGGCCCGCCTCCAGAACCGACGCAGGCGGGCCGCCTGCACCTCGACAAAACCGCTCCGCAGAAACGAACGAGGGTGAGCCGAAACTCACCCTCGCAAAATGCGCCGGTCGTGCCGAGCCGGGAACTTACATCGGGAGCGGGGTCGGGAGGGAATCGACGGCCGGCGCTGCCACCGGGGTCGGGGGCGCCGCAGGGGCCACAGCCGGCTTCTTCTTCGCGGCCGATTTCTTTTTGGTGACCTTGCTCGCGGACGGGGCTGGCTTCTTCGCCGCTACCGGCTTCTTCGCCACTGCCGGCTTCTTCGCTGCCGCCGGCTTCTTCGCTGCTGCCGGCTTCTTCGCCGCTGCCGGCTTCTTCGCCACTGCCGGCTTCTTCGCCGCTGCCGGCTTCTTCGCTGCTGCCGGCTTCTTCGCCACTACCTTCTTGACCACTGGTTTCTTTGCTGCCGCCTTCGCCATAATGCTGACTCCTGAGTTGGGGGGAATGAAGCGGTTCGACCGTGCCTGTAGATCGAATCGGTGTCGCACTCATCGACCGCGACGGGATTGGCGGGCAGCAAATCAAGCTGAGTTGGGGCTCTTCTTGGATCTGCCCACCGAACCAACCGGCGGCGCCGCGCTCAACGGGGCAATTCTGACACACGACGCGAGCGGCGCAACCGGCGCAAGCGCGGAATTTCACCCATCTGCTGAATCCATCCGCTACGTTCGGCCGATCTAGACCAAGTTCACCCTTGGGTGCGGCGGAGATCGTCATGGTCTGGAAGTCGGTCGCGTGGGCGGGTTGTCTCGTTCCAGTACTCGCCGGGTGCGGGGCGTTCCGGCACGTACCCAGGGTGACCGACGAAACCCTGCCGAGTCAAACCCGGCGCGAGATCGCGCGCGACCAGCGCCGCGACGCCCGCGACGCGTGGCGGGCGGTCACCGCCCGGCACACGGGTCGCGTTTTTACCACCGCGTTTAGCGACGGGTTTCTCGACGGCTACGCCGACTACCTTGATCGTGGCGAAGCCGCGCACCCACCGGCTGTGCCGCCCACCAAATACAGGTCCGCCAGCGACAATAACCCCGACACCACCGAACACGGTGCGATCCGCGACTACTACGCCGGCTTCCGCTATGGCAGCGAGGTCGCGGTCGCGAGTGGGCGCCAGTCGGCGCTGCTCGGCGCGGGGCCTGCGCCGATGGTTCCGTTCGCGCCGTCGACGACCCGCCCGGCGACGAGCGACACTGGGAGCGGCGCGAACAGGTTCGGCCCGAAGCCGGTTGGGAGCGAACCGCAAAAGCCGCCGCTGGATGAGCCGACCCGATCGGTCCCGCCGCTGCCGAAGCCGGAACTACCAGTCATCAAACCGTTCAACCCGGTGCTGCCCAACGACACGAAGTTCACGCCACCCCCGGTGTCGCCGGGCTCGGACCAGGTGCCGGTCCCCTACCCGCCACTGCCGACCGCCGTTCCGACGCTGCCGCCGGACCCGGTGCCCGCCCCGTCGCTCGTGCCTCAGGCTCCCGTGATCCCGTTCCGGTTCCCGCCGCCTCCGGTGATCCCAACCGGTGCTCTGGTTCCGCGCCCTACCGCTTCGGACCGACCTTGAACGTGTCCGGCCCGAGCGGGAACGCGCCGAGGTCCGGCTTTCCGGCGCCGGCTTTCCGCACGTCGGGCCACTTTGGGTCGAGAACCACGCCGGCCGCGATCGCCGGGCTACCTTTCGCGAGCCGGTAATCGCCGGTGCCGTCGTTCCAATCCGCGAACTTCACGAACTTTGGGTCCGCGAACGTGTCGTGCGCGCCCCAGCCGGGCGCGTAGACCTTCTTGCTCGCTTCAAACGGCTTGGACTTCCTCATGATTGCGAAGAAGTCGCCTTGGAACGCCGGGCCGTCGGTCGTGCTCCAGAATAGGTTGTGGTCCGCGGCGAAGTCGTCTTCGGGCGACGGCAGCACCAGACCGGGAACGCCGTTGGTACAGACGAGCACGTTGTTGAACGCGTGCCGCGTGGTGCCGGCTGTGGCGCGCGCGACGCCGAAGCCGTAGTTGTCGCGGAACGTCTTGTCCCTGAACAGCACGGTGTTCTGATAGAAGTAAATCTTCTCCCACGTCGGGCTGCCGTGGTCGCCCATCAGCCAGCCGCTGTGTGGAATCTCCGCGGGCTTCCCGTTCGTAATCGGCTTCAGCTTCGGGTCGGCGGCGGATTCCGGCCACTGATACCACACCGGGCCGCGCTGGTCGATCAGGTTGCGGAAGATGTAAACGCCACCGCCGAGTTCGTACTTGCCCGCGAACGCGAAGCAGTGCAGGCACCGCGAAATACGGTTCTGGTAGTAGTGCTGGTCGCCACCCACACCCATCGCCATGAGGTAGATGCCGTCGTCGTTGAAGTTATCGACAAGGTTGTGGTGGAACCGCAGTCCGGTGATCGTGCCAAGGAATGGCCCGTCGTGGCAGTCGGTGAGTTCGCAGTGTGCGATCTCGACGTTCTTGCATCCGCCGCCGGTTTCGCGCGCGGTGAGAACATACGCGGCGTTTCCGCGATACTTCTGCCCGCCGCGCCACGACCACGCGGCCGAGATGCCTCGCACGGAACTGTTCACCAACTTCAGGTTCTGCGTCTCCGAGAGCAGCACGGCTGGCGAACCGCCGTACACCGTGAGGCCGTCTAACTCGACGTTCGCGCACTTCTCGACGTTGAGCGTGGCGCGGTTGCCGCCGCGAATCACGATGTCCTGCACGCGAACGTGCTTGGCCTCGACGAGCGCGAGCGGCGCGCCGGGCGCGGAAACCACCAACGCGAGCTTTCGCGGGTCAGTCTCGCCCTTGTAGTTGTCGGCCGGAGCGAGGTGAGGGAACTTCGTGTGAGCAAGCCGACAGTGGAGGTGACCGGTCTTCGGGTCGAGCCACAGCCCGGGACCGCAATAGATGCCGGTGGGGTCGTCCTCGATCTTGCTCTTCACGGTCCAGTACGGGTTGTCGGAGCGCAGGTCGTTCGCGAACCGGTAGCCGTGTAGCGTGACCATCGAGTCAAGGAAATGACCGAACACCATACCCTCGTGCTTCGGGTACGGCTTCACGGAACGGAACTCGTTGGTAGCACCGCCCTTGACCGGTTCCCACGCGGTCGCGCTTGCCTCGGCGAACTCGCGCAACCCGCCGTCGATGACCGCGAGTTCGCCCGGAAACGACCGAAGCGTGATCGGCTTCTCTGGAGTGCCGGCGTTCTTCATCGCGACGCGTTCGTAGAACGTGCCGCCGCGCAGGTACAGCGTGTCGCCGGCCTTGAGTTTGGGAACCGCGTGCGCCAGCGTTTTCCACGGTTTCGCGGCGGAACCGTCGTTCACGTCGTCGCCCTTGGTTGCGTCAACGTGGAACGCGGGACCGGTGGCCTTCGGGCGATCGGACGGAACCGGGAGCGGTCGCAGCGGTGGGTGCGACTTGTGCTCCGCGGCGGAAGCGAACGATGCGAACGACACCAAAGCGAGGAACGCGAGGAACTGACGCACGGCAGAACTCCGAGGCGATGAGGATGCCGGCAGCATACGCGACGCGAACCGTGACCGGATAGCGATTCCATCGGCAAGCCGTGTATCCCCCGGGTGAAGACCGAACGGATGGCCGAGGCGTTGGAGGCGTTCGCCGCCTACGCCGACCCAGGCGGCACGAAAATCCTGGTCGTGGTGGTGGACAACGCCGGGTGGCATCGGGCGAAACGTCTGGCGGTGCCGGGCAACGTCCGGCTGCATTTCCTCCCGTCGTGTACCCCGGAGTTGCAGCCGGTCGAGCCGTTCTGGGCGCTGGTCCGGGAGGCGGTGGCCAACGACACGTTCGGAAAGTTGTCCGACCTCCGGCAGAGGGTCACCCGCCGGTGCTGGCGGTTGGCCGACGACCAGGCGACGGTCAAAGGGGCTGTCGGCTTCCACTGGGCCGCTACCCTCGAATCATAATGATGCAACACAATCCGGTATCATCTACTCATTTACCTTAAACGACGCGAACATGCGGGTGACGACCACGCTATCGTGCGCGATGTTCTTCGCCTGGACACCGGACACGTAAAGTCGCGGTCGCGGGCCTTCGGCGAAGACGATGAACCGCTCAATAACCTTTCCGCGTGGCGTGTCCATCTGAACTTCGATGCCCCACGCGTTCTGGAACCGGATTTCGGCTTCTTTCGTGACGGTGCCCTGGAGACGCGTCTTTTCGCGGTTCAGTTCGGCCTGAATCGCGGACGCGGTGAACACCTTGTCTTTGTCCTTCACGACCGCCGCGGCGAACCCGGGGTCGAGGTCGCTCCACGCGAGCCACGCGGACGATCGCGTGTACCACCCCTTCGCGGTGAACCGCTTGCCGCCGGTCACGGAGCCGGGGGCGTTGGCTTCCACCTGTTCTTCGGTCGGTGAGGTGGGGAGCAGCATGGAGCACGAATCGTCCGGTGCGACGAACTCCGTCCACCGCGACTCCTGAGCGCGACCCGATCCGTAGCCGAGGATGGCCACCGTCAGCACCATCGCGAAAAACGAGATTAACACCCCCGCGATAATCACGATCGGGTGGAACATCCACGACGACGCGGCGGGCGGGCGAGTTCGCGAGCGCGAGCGGGGATTTGTGGGTGCGTCATCGAGCGAGAGCGGTTGCGGCTGATACGGCTTCGCGCCTGGGACGACGGGCTTCGGCGTTTCCGGGCGGGGTGCGCTCGTCGCGGGTTGAGGCGGGGTGGGTTCGACGGTCGCCACGACCGGTAGCGCGGTGACGATGGCCGAACACCACGGGCACGCGGTCGATTTACCAAGCGCCGCGTCGGGCACCTGGAACGGTTTGCCGCAGGCGGTGCAGTTGACCGGAACGAACATGGTTTGCCCTGGGAACGTCGTCACGGCGCCACTTGATAAGACGAGACTCCGATAAGAAAGGTTGTAGTTGAATATTCTCTGCGCAGCGTGGAACGGCCCGAGGTCGCCTCAGGTTGACGTGGTTGCCGGAAGAAGAGGACTGGGAGACCGGCAGACGCACGGCCATTAGCCGCTCGGATGGGGCAGCACCCGTTCGAGAACGGATTCCT
>CAMDQN010000007.1 GCA_945905925.1 Singulisphaera sp. GP187 | reverse complement strand
GACTGCGCCGAACTCATCGTCGGTTGCGACCCCACGCGCATCGAACACCTGTGGCAGATGATGTACCGCCAGCACTTCTGGCACGGGCACGGCATCGTTCGCGCCACCGCCATCGCGGGCATCGACCTCGCGCTGTGGGACATTTTGGGCAAGGTGTGCGGCGTGCCGTGCTCGAAGCTGTGGGGCGGGCCGGTGCGTGATCATGTTCGCACGTACTGTCATCTTGGTGGCGGGAAGATGGAAGACTTCTACGACACCGCGGCCGAAGACGCAAAGCGCTTCGCGGACCTCGCCCGCCAAGCGGTCGCGGACGGCTTCACCGCGTTCAAGTCGATGGCCGTTCCGCCGACGCTTCCGCTCGAAGGGCTGAAGCCGATTCGCACCGCCGAGAAGTGCGTCGCCGCGATGCGCGAAGCCGTCGGCGATGGCATCGACATCATGGTGGACTGCCACGCACGCCCTTCCCCCGCGATGGGACTTCAGTTCGCGAAGGCACTCGAACCTTACGGCCTCTACTTCCTCGAAGAACCGTGTTGGCCGGAAAGCGTGGACGGTCTCGCCGCGATCAACGCCGCCGTCAGCACGCCCATCGCGACCGGCGAGCGCGTCACCAATCTTGCGGCGTTCAAGGATCTGTTCAACGCTCGCGGGTGCGAAATCTGTCAGGTCGATATCACGCACTGCGGCGGCTTCACCGAAGCGCGGCGCATCGCGGCGCTCGCGGAGGCGCACCGGATCGCGCTGGCACCGCACAACCCGCAAGGGCCGGTCAGCACCGCCGCGAGCCTGGAGTTCGGCTTCTCGCAACCGAGCTACATCATCTGTGAAACCGTTCACGCGGACGTGCCGTGGCGCGCCGATGTGGTGCAAGAAGGCTTCACCGTGGAGAAGGTCGGCCGCATCGTGAAGCCGAACACGCGCCCGGGGTTGGGCATCGTCATCAACGAAGCCGAAGTGAAGAAACACCCGTTCGAGCAGGAGTTGCCGCAGCGCGTGTTCTACACCGACGGCAGCGTGGGGGACTGGTAAATGGCGAAGAAACTACACGGTGTACTCGCGATTGCGCACACGCCGTTCACCGATACCGACGAGATCGACGCGCCTTCACTGCTGCGCGCGGTGGACTGGTCGTTTGACGTCGGCGCGGACGGCATCGGCACCGGGATGGTGTCCGAGACGATGAAACTCACCGGTGACGAACGCGTGTCACTCGCTGAGATGCTGGTGAAGTTCGTCAATGGTCGCGGGCCGGTGTTCGTGGCCGTCGGCGCGGAGAGCACGAAGCAGTCCCTCGCGTTCGCAGTCGCGGCGGAGAAGGCCGGGTGCGACGCGGTGATGGCCGTTCCGCCGCTCACCGCGAAGTTGTCCGAATCGCACCTCGTGGATCATTTTTCCGCGCTCGCCGACGGCATCAGTATTCCCGTCATCGTGCAGGACGCGTCGGGCTACGTCGGCCAATCGATCCCCATCAGCGCGTGCGTGAAATTGCTCAACCGCTACGGCCCGAAGAAGATCGTCTTCAAGCCGGAAGCCAACCCGAACGGCCCGACTCTCTCTGCACTTCGCGATGCGACCGCCGGACGCGCGACAATGTTTGAAGGCTCCGGCGGCATCTTCCTCATCGACAGCTTCCGTCGCGGGATCACAGGCACCATGCCCGGTATGGACCTGCTCGATGGCGTCGTTGCAATCTGGAAGGCGCTTCAGCGTGGCGACGAAGCCACCGCGTACCGCGTGTACTTCCCGGTGTGTGCGCTCGTCGCGCTGCAACTGCAAGCCGGTCTCGACGGCTTCCTCGCGGTCGAGAAATACCTGATGCACAAGCGCGGGCTGTTCCCCAGCGTGCGCCGGCGGAAGCCTTACGGCTGGGAACTCGACGCCGAAACCGCCGCCGAAGTCGATCGACTGTTCGCGCAGTTACAGAAGGCTCTTGGCGAGCGGGGGGCGTAAGCCCCCTGTTGGCTTCCAACGCTCCACGCACTGCGAAACAACAGGGGGCTTACGCCCCCGCTCGCCAAGAAGTCACATGCGCTACAACCTCCTCTCGTTCCTCGGTGCCGTCACCGTCATCGCGTACCTTCAGCGGTCGGCGCTCGGCGTTCCGTCGAAACAAATCGAGGGCGAACTCGGCATCACGTCGCAAGACATGGGCCTGGTGTGGCTCGCGTGGTACGCGGGGTACGCGGCGTTCCAACTGCCGGCCGGGTGGGTCGCGGACCGACTCGGGAGCAAGTCGGCGCTGATCCTGTTCGCGGTGTGCTGGTCCGCGATCACCGCAGTCGTCGGCGCCGCGACTGGGTTCACCGGGTTGCTCGTGCTGTGGGGCGCAATGGGATGCGCACAAGCCGGCATCTTCGTGTGCGCGACGAAGGGCATCGGCGCGACGTTCCGACCGACCCAGCAGGCGCTCGCGTCCGGGGTTCTCGCGTGCTGCATGGCCGGTGGCGCGGCGCTATCGCAGTTCGTAACGGGTCAGTTGTTCGGCCCGCTCACGTGGCAAGAAATCCTCGCCGTGTACGCGGTGCCGGGGATCGTGTGGGCGGCGGTGTTCGCGTTGGTAGTGCCCGCGCCGGACGGTCCGAAACGCGCGCCCGAGCCGCAACCGGAAGACTGGGCGCTCGTACATTCCGCCCCCGCCGCGCCGGTGCGCTGGTCGCGGTTATTCACCGACCGCAACATGCTGCTGCTGTGCGGGCAGCAGTTCCAGCGGGCCGCCGCGACCGCGCTGTTCTTCACGTGGTTCCCGCGCTACTTGCAGGAAACGAAGGGCATCAGCGTGACCGCGTCGGGCAACCTCGCGGCGTGGCCGCTGCTCGCGGGGATGCTCGGCGGGTTGGTCGGCGGCACGCTCTCCGACGCACTGTTGCGACGAACCAACAACGCGCGCGCCAGCCGTCAGGGGATGGCCGGGGCCGCGATGGTGGTGTGTGCCGCCGTCTCGCTCGCCGCGTACTACGCCGACGACGCGAACACGGCGGTGTTGCTCGTCAGCATCGCGGCGTTCTGCGGCTACATCGGCGGCGTGAGCGCCTACGCAACGGCGATCGCAATGGGCGGCAAGCGGGTCGCGCCGGTGTTCGCGACGATGAACATGTCCGGGAACATCGGCGCGGGGTTGTTCCCTTACGTTGTCGGTCTGCTCGTACTCGCGACCGGCAACTGGAACTCGCTGATCTTGCTCTTCGCGGCGCTGTTCGCAGGGTCCGCGGTGTGCTGGGCGTTCTTGAATCCGAAGGGCACGCTGTTCGAGGAACCGCATGAAGACGCGCGTTGAAACGCCGCAATCGCGATGCCAGGTCGGGTTCGCGCGTGCCGACATCACGCCGCCGGTCGGCATCTACCACCGCATGTGGGGGGCGGCGCTGCACGACCGCGCAACCGGCGTTCACCGACCACTGACCGCGACCGCCATGTACCTCGAACAACACGACGGCACCGGCCGGCTACTCGTATTCGGTTTGGATCACTGCATTCTGGACGGCGCGGAAATCGAGAGTATCCGCAATCGCATCGCGGAGATCGCGCCGCGTGACATCGCGGTGTCGCTCTCGCACACACACGGCTCCGGGTGGATGTCGCGCACGCGTTCATCGCTTCCCGGTGGCGACCTCATCGGCCCGTACCTCGACCAACTCGCGGACGTGTGCAGCAACCTCGCGATGCAGGCAACCGAGGTCGCGCGTGACGCGACCATTCTCTATGGGTACGCTCGCTGTGCGCTCGCGGCGCAGCGTGACACCTGGGACGAGAACGCGAAGCACTTCGTGTGCGGCTTCAACACGGAAGGACCGGCCGACGATACCGTTCTCGTCGCAAAGATAATCGCGGACGGAACCGGCGACACGCTCGGGACGGTGGTGAACTACGCGTGCCATCCAACGACGCTCGCTTGGGAGAACACGCTGCTCAGCCCGGACTACGTCGGCGCGATGCGCGAAGTGATCGAAACGAGTACCGCCGCGCCGTGTCTGTTCATTCAGGGCGCGTCCGGTGATCTCGGCCCGCGCGACGGCTACGTCGGCGATACGCGCGTCGCGGATCGCAACGGCCGGCAACTCGGCTTCGCGGCGCTCTCGGCGCTGGAAGCACTGCCCGCACCAAACACCGCGTTCGAGTACGCGGGTCCGGTCGTGTCCGGCGCGATCCTCGGTACGTGGAAGCACTGCGCCGTATCCGCCGACGAGCGCACACGAAATGCCGCGTGGAGTGCGAGTCAGGTCGTCGTGCAACTCCCCTACCGGCTCACACTGCCCACAGTTGAAGCCACCAAAGCAGAGTTGGCGAGGTGGGAGGCTGAAGAAGCCTTAGCGCGAAAGGCAAACGACGAAGCTCGCGTCTCGGAGTGCCGAGCACTCGCCGAACAGATGATGCGACAACTCACGCGACTCGCCGCGATGCCCCCGGGAAAGTCGTACCCGTATCGCATCGCGTTATCGCGCATCGGAGGTGGGGTGTGGGTGTTCTGCCCCGGTGAACTGTATCAGGTCTTCCAGACGACGCTCCGCGCACGCTTCCCAGATGTCGCGCTGGTCATCAGCACGGTGACGAACGACTGGCAACCGGGCTACCTGCCAAGCGCGAGTAGCTACGACTACGGCATCTATCAGGAGATCATCGCGGCCGTAGCACCCGGCTCGCTCGAAACAGTGATTGAGGTAGTGAGCCGAGAAGTGAAGGCGCTCCTCGGTTGACCGATCCTCACAGGCACCGAGGAATCGCCCGATTGTAAAATGTTCCACTTGGAACGTCAGCGGATGTTAGAACGTTACACTCGTCACAAGCTCGCTCAATCACGACACTTCTTTGATCGGCGTCGTGTCGTCAAGCAAGTAGATGGGCCGGCCGGTGTGGTCGGGGAATGTCGTCAGTGGGTCGATGCCGAGGTGCCCGTACAACGTCGCCAACACGTTCTGCGGCGTGTACGGCATGCCCACCGGACGCTCGCCCTTCGCGTTCGTCGCGCCCACCGCTTGACCGGTCGTGAACCCGCCACCGGCCAGGATCGCGAAGCCGGATTGCGGCCAGTGGTCGCGCCCGCCCGTCGTGCCGTTCTGCGTGCCCACTCGCGGCGTGCGGCCCATCTCGCCCCAAATCACCACCGCCACATCTTCCGATAACCCGCGATCGTGTAAGTCCGTGATGAGCGCATGCACCGATTTGTCGTACTGTGGCAGAACCGCCTTCAGGCACTCGAATACATGGTCGTGGTGGTCCCACTGCCCGTTGCACTTCTGCGGAACACCGTGGTTCTGCGGCGTGATCGTCACCACCGGCACACCGGCTTCCACCAGCCGGCGCGCGAGGATGTATTCGGTGCCTTTGCCGTACCGCTCGCGGAGCTTCACCGGCTCCTTCGATAAGTCGAACGCGTCGCGGGCTGCGTCCGTGGTCATCATTTCGAGCGCCTGAGCCGTGAACGAGTCCATGCTCGCGCGCGATCCCTTTGGATCGTCGAACTCGCGTCGCGTCGCGTCGAAACTCTTCAGCAGTTCGCGGCGCTCACCGAGTTGTTCGACGCTGACCGACTTCGAGCGGCCGAGGCTCATCGCCTTCTCGCCGGGGATGTACGCTTCGTGCGCTTTGCCGAGGTAACCGGGGTGGCCGACGTGGTTCGCGTCACCGAGGTATACGTAAGGCGGGAGCGACGCGCGCACGCCCGCGTCAGTGCGCAATTTGCTCACGACCGATCCGAACGCTGGCCGGTTCCCGCGAAGGAAACCGCTGTACAACTCCGGTGCGGTGTGCCCTTCCTGCTGGAACTTCATGTTGCGGATGATCGCGAATTTGTCCGCGATCTTTGCGTGCAGCGGCAGGTGTTCGCTAATCTGCACGCCCGCGACGTTCGTCTGAATCGGCTTGAACTCGCCGCGATACTCGACCGGAGCGTCGGGCTTCAGGTCGTACATGTCCATGTGCGACGGCCCACCGTTGAGGTAGACCATGATGACCGACTTGCCGCGCGTGGGCGCAACGGACTGCGCCGCGCGTGCGCGAAGGAGATCCGGCAAAGTGAGACCGCCAACGGCCAGCGCGCCAGCGGTGAGGAACGAGCGGCGGGTGTGCATGGGGGGATGCTCGATTGTTGGTTAGCCGCGAGCCAAAGGCGAGCGCGGACGTTGGCTCGCACCCCTGCGGGGTTGCGGCTAAACGAACCACATTACGCAATCGCTTCCTTGATGATCGGCGCGTCTTCGACGATCAGTTTCACCGGGCGGTTCGCGGGCGTGTGAATCACCGTGTCCGCGTCGATGCCGAGCAGATGGTACAGCGTGCGGCCGAAGCTCTCCACCTTGTAGAAGTTGTCCTTCACACGCTCGCCGAGTTTGTCCGTGGAACCCACAACACACCCGCGATTGAACCCGCCGCCGGCCGCGAACACGAACTGCGCGTAGTCCCAGTGGTCGCGACCGGCCCCGGCCGCCTTCGGGTTGTCGATCTTTGGCTTACGGCCCATCTCACCGAGCGCCAGCACGATTGTCGATTCGAGTAGGCCGCGCGATTCGAGGTCGTCGAGCAGCGCCGCGAGGCACGAATCGAACATCGGGATCTGCTGCTTGCCCGCAGTGAAGTTGTCGCCGTGCCAATCCCAGTAACCGAGGTTGAAGTGAACCACCGGCACGCCAGCTTCGACCAGCCGGCGCGCGATGAGGAAGTGTAGCGGGTCGCCGACCGGGTAGCGAGCCTTCGCGGGCTTGTTGCGGGTGAACCGCTCCACCGACTTCGCCGATTCCTTTGAGATGTCGAGCGCATGCCGCAGTTTGGGTGAACGAAGCAGGTTGAACGCGGTCTGTTGGTACTGATCCAGACCCGCGATCAGTTCGTCCTGCGTGTCGTCGCGGCGCAACTTCGTGTCGAGGACTTTCAGCAGGTCCGCGTTCTTGTCGAATGCCGGCACTTCGAGTTGCGGCGTCAGCATCTTCGTGACGGCGTCTTTGTCCTTCAGCGGCTGCATGATGAACGGCGCGTGAGCCGAGCCCATGAAGTTGCGTGCGAGCGCGTTGTGCGTGTGAACGTCGATCTCATCCAGCACCGCGAACGTCGGCAGGTCTTTCGGGCCGGGGCGGAGCTTGTTCACCACGCTCCCATACATCGGGTACTCGTCGGTGCCCGTGGTGAGTCTGGGGTTGCCGGTGTTCCAGTACAGTGGCGCCTGTGCGTGGTCGCCGGGCTTGTTCAGTGTGGTGACCGAGCGAATGACGGTGTACTTGTCGGCGCGCTTCGCCAACTCTGGGAGCAACTCACCCACTTGCAAACCGGTCACATTGGTCTGGATCGGTTTGAAGATGCCGCGATACTCTTCGCTGCTGTCCGGTTTCAGGTCGAACATGTCGGTGTGCGGCGGTCCGCCGCCGAGCCAGCACACGATCATCTGTTTGGCCTTCGCGCCGGACGCCGGTGCCGCGTGCGCGCGGATCACGTCCAGCGCGCCGACCCCGCACAGGCCCAAGCCACCGATCTTCAGAACGTCGCGTCGCGAAAGTGTCACGTGGGACTCCCAGAACGGTTGCGTTTGATAGGTCCGACGAGGATGCGGCGCATCGCGAAGAACCAGTCGTCTTCGATCCACTCGGTATCGTCCATCGGCACGACCCGCTTGGTCTTCCACCCGGCGGCGTGAAGTGATTCCGTCATTGCGACGGCCGCGTTCGTGTTACTGGTATGAATGATGACCGGGCACACCGGGGCGCGTGCCGCGAGGAACTCGGCCACCTGGCGCCCCTCGCCAACATCGACCGCGTGACCGTCCGCGCCGGGTTTCATGTCGAGGTCGTTGTCGAGCGAAATCACGAGCGCGTCCGCGAGGTGCGTTTCGAGCAACGTGATCATCTCCGCGACTTCATCGAAGAAGTGCGATTCGAACGTGTAGAAGCGGTCGGCGATGCACGCGCGCATCACGGCTCGCCGCTCCGCGTTGTCTTCGAGGATGACGATCTTCTTCGCCACTGGTCTTACTCCAATACCACGGGTGCGGATCCGTCGGACGGGAAGAACCGCACCGCGCCGACATCGACCACCAACCCCTGTTGCCGCAGTTCCGCGGCCACGTCTCGCAACCCCTCTTCGTCGTCGAACTGGAACGTGCCCGACAGGTTCGTTACGTCCACCACGCGCCCGCCGCGAACGGTCACGTCGCCTGCGTACAGCGCGGGCAATCCACCACCGAGAACCTTCGGGTGCAGGTGCGGCCCGTCGGGTAGAACCCAGATCGTCCCCGAAACATCGCGGACGTACACGTAGCCGCCATCAGCAATGCTCGCATCAATCGGGCGACTGCGCGGATCAGCCGGGTACGGTGTCGTGTCCTGCGGATACTTCACCGACACGACCTCCACCCATGTTACCCGCTCAATGCTGAATCAAAAACTCTCTTGTATTGAGCAGGCTCCAGAGTACGCCCTGGAAACCCTTCTCCGCGCTCTCGGCTTCCTTCGCGAACTTCAAGCAGGCCGCGCGTTCCGCATCACTCGGAAGACGACTCACGGTCGCGAGGAACAGCGCGTCAACGCGGCTCGAGTCGTCCTTCATTTCCTTTAGTAATTTCGCGACGCGGCCGTTTGGGTCACGGATCTTCTCCCACACACGCGGGTGATTCGCAAGCGTCAGAACTTGGAAGATGGACGATGCGCCTTCGCGCTCGCAGTCGCACTGCACCGCGGAGTTCCGCTTCGGGCGGCCGTAGGTCTCCAACACGAACGTGACGAACGTGTTCCGCGGCGCGAACGGCACCTCCAGAGTTTTCATTTCGTCGGGCCAGTGGTGGAACTTCATGTCCATCTTCTCGGTCGTCCCGGTCGCGGAGTTGAGCGCGTCGAGCATTACCTCCGCCGGCAACCGGCGCAGCGGGAAGAATGCGTAGTGCGTGCGGTCGTTCTCGCTGCCCTTCGTGGGCGTGCAACCCTGTTGGTAGGTGCGGCTGTTGAGGATCGTTCGGTGCAGCCAGCGCAGGTCGTACTTGTTCGCGATGAAGCCGTCGCAGAGTTCCTTCAGCAACTCCGGGTGCGTTGCGGGGTTGAACGCCGAGAGGTTATCGGGCGGGTCGATGATGCCACGCCCGAAGTAACTCGCCCACACGCGGTTCACAATCGCCTTTGCGAAGTACGGGTTATCCGGCTTCCGCATCCACGCGACCACGAGTTCACGCGGGTCTTTGTCGACCGCAACCGTGACCGCGTCCGCTTCCCCGAGCAGGCGGAATGCGGACGACTCCTTCGTGCCGAGCGTGCTATCTACCTTCGCGACCTTCCCAGGCGGTAGTACGCGACACTCCGCTTGTAGCAACCGGCGCGCGACTTCGGGCATCGTCTTCGCACGCTTCTCCATTGCCGCCGTTTCCGTTTTGAACGCGTCGGCTTTCGCGATCACCTCTTTGAGTTTGGCGAGTTCATCGACCTGCGAAGCCGCGAGCGGCTTCGGACTGGCCATGAGCTTGTCTGCTTCCAACTTGGCCTTCTTCGCATCCTCTTCGAGTTTCTTACCTTCGCCTTCCTTGCGCTTCTTGACATCGGCTTCGAGCGTCTTGGCTTCGTCGTTGAACTTCTTGAAGTACATCGCGGCGTCCGAAAACTTCTTCTCGTTGTCGCCCTGGAACCCGACCGTGCGGACCCGCATGAAGAAGTTCGCGAAGTCGAGAAGGTCTTCTTGTTGCCAGTTGTCGTGCGGGTGCCGGTGGCACTGAGCGCATTCGAGGCGCAGCCCCAAGAACGCGTGCGCGACTTGCAGCGTACCACTTACGCCGTCGGACCCGCGGCGCTGCCAGAACAGGTCGAGCGTCTTGCGCTTCGCGTACAGTTCCAGGTCCCTGCGGCCCGGCGAATAGCCTTCAAACAACAACTTCACCTCGGTCGCGTACTCCTCCATCGTGCGCCCTTCGCGGCTGGTCGCAAGCAGGATGCGTTCCACGAACATGTCGTAGGGCGTGTTCTCGCCGAGCCTGGCGCGGACCCACGCTTGAAAGCGCGGCGCGTCGGCTTCGAGCGACATCGCGTCCGCGTACACGCCGAAGTCCGCGGCCTTGAGTAGGTCGCAGAACTTGAGCGTCCACAGGTCCGCATGACCCGGGCGCGTGAGCAACTCGTCGATCTTCTTCGCGCGCTTGTCCGCGGACGTGTCCACGAGGAACTTCTGAACTTCTTCCGGTGTGGGCAACTCTCCGGTCACGTCGAGGTGCGAGCGCCGCAAGAACGTGGCGTCGTCCGCGATCGCCGCGGGCGGGAGGTTGAGCCGCTTGAGTTTCGCGAGAACGTGTGCATCGACGAAATTATTCGGCTTCACATCGGGGAACGCGATCGCGTCCGGTCGCGGCACGAGCACACGCGCCAGCGCCGGCTGCGCGCGATACCGCACCATGATCGCGGCATCGCCGACGCCCTTACCGGTGACGGTGCCTGACGCATCGACGGTCGCGGTCGCGGTGTCGAGCGACTCGAACGAGCAATATGGCGTCACGTCTTCCGTGGTGCCGTCGGTGAACTGGGCTTCGACTTTCAACTTGTAAGTCTCGCCGTTCTTCGCGACTTGTTCCGCAGGCGTCACCTTCAATTCTTTCACGCGCGCGGACCCAACAGTGTCGGCCTTCGCACCGTTCGCGATCCACCTGCGAATGACTGCGTACTCGAAGCTGTCGCTTTGCAGGCGAACGCCGCCACCGTGTTCGGCCTGCCCGGTTGCTTTGCGGAGCAGAAGGCTCGCGCTGGCGTCGTTGAGGTTGGTGCGCCGCCCAGCGAACTCACGCACGATTCGATCGTGATCGCCGGCGGGGTCCGCACCAAAGAGCGAGAGCCGGAAGCCGTTTTGCCCCTTCACCGCGCCGTGACACGTGCCGCCGTTGCAGCCGAGTTTGCTGAACAGCGCGGAGACGTGCCGCTGATACGAAGGCGATTCGTCCGCGGCGCGGCACAACCCGGGCAGCGCGAGGAGTGCGAGAACGGCGGGTATCGTGAATCGGGTCATCAGGTTGGCCTACTGTTCTGAAGAACCCCTCCCCAACCCCTCCCCTAAGAAGGGAGGGGCTTTCAGCATTTCGCCCCTCCCTTCTTAGGGGAGGGGTTGGGGAGGGGGTTCTATTCGTTCAAATCCCACACCTTCACGGTCTTGTCCCACGCACCCACCGCGAGTACCGGCTTCGTCGGGTGCCACGCGACGCACAGCACCTCGTTCGTGTGCTTCAGCCGAGCGCGTTCTTTCCAGGTCGCTACATCCCACAGCACGATGTCGCTCGGCTTGTTCCAGTCGCCGTCGCCGACGGCAAGCGTCTTCCCGTCAGAGCTGAACGCCGCGCCCCACACGTCACCAGTGTGCTTGCCCTTCAACGACGCGACCTCATGGCCGTCGCTGTCCCACACCTTCGTGACGCCGTAGCGGGTGCCGGTCGCGAGCAGTTTGCTGTCCGGTGTGAACGCGACGCTGCGGACTTCACCGATTTGCGGTCGGACGGTGACGAGCTTCCCGATGGACGGGTTGAACCGGACCTCATTGTCGGAGCTAACAGAAGCGAGACCTTCGCCGTCGGGGCGGTACGCCAGCGCGTTCACCCACGAACTGTGGGTGCGCCGGATTTGCCCCCCGCCCTTTTCCTTGCCGGCGAGTTCCCAAACGCGAACGTTACCGTCGATTCCGCCCGTCGCGAGTGCGAACCCGTTCGGCTTGAACGCGACCGTGAGAACCGCGCCGCGCCCGCCCTTGAAGGTATGCACCAGTTCGCGTTTCGCGGTGGTCCACACCTTCGCGGTGCCGTCGAAACTCGCCGTCGCGAACTGGGTTCCGTCCTTTGAATACACAACCGCGGTGACGATGTCGTCGTGTGCAGCCAGCGTCGCCAGTTCCTTCCCGGTCGCGGCGTCCCAGAACTTCACGGTGTGATCGGCGCTGGCGGTAGCGATCGTCTTGCCGTCCGGCGAGAACGCGACCCCGCCGACCCAGCCCGTATGGCCCTTCAAGGTAAGTGGTTCCGGCGGCGCGCCGAAGCTCGCGCCCGCGAGCAGCATCGCGGCGAAGGTTGTGAGAACGAACTGAAAGCGGCAACAGCCGAAGGCAGTGGGGGACAAGGTGTGATCCCCGGCGGGAGTGAACATCGGAGATTATCGCACACCCTGGGAGCAATTCGCAACAGATTCTTGTGAACGCGTCGCGGCTCGGATACCCTCGCGGTATGAAACTTCTCACTACCTGCACCGCGATTGTCTTGCTCGCGTCACTGCTCACCGCGCCCGCGGCGGAACCCAAGCCCGCGACACCTGACGACGTACTCACCGACCTGAAGACGTTCTTCGCGAAGACCGCGAAGCCGGACGGTTCTTACCGGCCCAGCATCGACCCGAAGTACGACGGTATTTCCGACAGCGCGTACAGCGACCTCGCACCGGTCGCGTACGCGGTCGTCATTCACAAGACGTTCGGCTGGAAACTCCCCGACGAAGAGAAGACGCGACAGTTCCTGTTGTCGCGTCAGCAAGACGACGGCGCGTTTGTGAACGTGGCGGGCACGGTCGATCCGAAGTCGGCCGCGGGTCGCGCGTACAACACCACGATGGCGATCATGGCATTGCACGCGCTCGGCACGAAGCCGAAGCACGATCCGCTCCCGGTGTTCGACGTGGTGCTGAAGGCCGACTACAAGGATTTGCCGCTGTACATGACGAGCTTCTTCCCGCTCGCGTATCTCGCGTGCGACAAGGCGATTCCCGCCGACGCGGACAAGAAGATCAAAGCGCTGATGGTTCAGGACGAGAACGGCTACATCAACGATCACGTCGCCGCGACATTCCACGCGGCGCACTACTACCGGCTCGTCGGCGAAGAAGTCCCCAAAGCCGACCTGATGTTAACGCGCGTGTTTCGCGACCAGAAGGCGGACGGCAGTTGGATGCTGAACGCCCCGGCCCGCGACCGGCACGCGTCGTTCGATGCCGCGTTCATCATTCGGCAGCTCGGTGGCGACAAACCCGAAGCGAAGAAGTCTTTGGAGAAGGTGGCGAAGTGGTCGTTGACGTGCCGCAACGCGGACGGCGGGTTCGGGCACTACCCCGGCAGCACGTCCGACGCGGACGCGTGTTTCTTCCACGTCGGCACGCTGGTAATGTCAGGCTGGCTGAAACCGGCTAACCCGCTCCCGAAGGACGCGCACCTCTTGGGTTGGGGCCACCTGTTCCCCGTGAAGTGAGCCGTCAGGCGCACCCTTGTACACGCGCACCACTTCCGCGTACAGTCGGAGTACACTCCGCGTATCAGCCGCCCAAGGTGTGTCGTGAAAGTCGCCTTCGTTTGCCCCGCGTGCCGCGACACCATCAACGCGCCCGCCTCCCTCGCGGGGGAGGAGGCGCCGTGCCCCAAGTGCGGGGCGGACGTGGACCGCTGGCCCGCGCCGGTCAGTTCGCCCGGCGTCGTCCGCATCGTGCCCCTGCCCCCAACCGCCGAGCCGGCGGTGTGGTTCTACATGGTGAACGGCGCGCGGCGCGGGCCGGTGACGGTCGCGCAACTCAAAGCGCTGGTCGAATCCGGCGTGCTGCGCGCGAACGACCTGCTCTGGCGCGACGGGATGCCGGCCTGGGTTCCGGCCGGCACGGTCACCGAACTCTTCCCGGCCGGCGGGGCGCTGGTTCCCGCCACGCAACCGCCGCCCCCGCCGGCGGACGGGTCGGACGGCCGGTCGCAAGTGCAGCCGATCCAGGTGAACGTCAACCAAGTGGTCGAGCGGGACGAGGACCGTCGGCCGCGGCGCCGGCGACCCCGCCGCGAGGGCTTCTGCTGCCCGTTCTGTAGTTCACCGCACCCGGTCAGCCGGGAACACGTGGCCGCGGGCGGGTGGGCGCTGTTCTCCCTCCTCATGGCGTTCTCGGTCTTCCTCGTCTTCCTGGGCGTGCTCATGGATTTGCGACCGGGCGGGTGGGTCGCGTACGCCGCGCTCCTCATGACCTCCATCGTCCTTTCCTTCGCCAGTCTGCTCCTCAAGGAAGAGGTGGTCTACTGCCGGGAGTGCAAGTCGCGGGTTGGACGCTGAACCGGCCGACGGCACGCAACGATTACCGAAACAACTCCCGCACCGCCTCTCCCGTCTCCACGAGTGCCGTCGGGCGGTTCTGCGTGTCGGGGAAATGCACCTTCCGCGCGTCGATGCCGAGGTGCTTGAACACGGTCGCGGTCACGTCCTGCGGCGATATCGGACGGTCCGCGACGTACTCGCCTCGCGGATTGCTCCGCCCGATCACCTGACCCATCTTCATCGAGCCGCACCCCATCAGCACGCTGAACACGTTGCCCCAATGGTCGCGCCCGCCTTCGGGATTCATGCGCGGCGTGCGCCCGAACTCGCCCATCGCCACCACCAACGTCCGCTCGTACAGCCCGCGTTCGATGAGGTCATTCACGAGGGCCGCGAGCGCCCGGTCGAACGGCGGGATGAGCAGTTCCGCGCCGGGCTTCGTCGCGAGCCGGTTCGCGGTGCCGTGGTGGTCCCACGGAACGCAGTTCACCGTCACGAACGTCACGCCCGCTTCGACCAACCGACGCGCGAGCAGCGCACTCTGGCCGAACGTGTGCCGACCGTAAGCGTCGCGCGTCTTCTTCGGCTCGGCGTTGATGTCGAACGCGGCGGCGGTCGCCTTACTCGTAAGCAGCGAGAACGCGCGCTCCGCGTGCGGATCGAGACTCACGCTGCGCGCGTCCACCGCGCGCTTGCTCGCGTCGAGCGATTCGAGCAGGTGTTTGCGGTCTTCGAGCCGCGCTATGGGCATGTCGGTGGGGAGCGACAGGTTCCGCACGCGGAAGTCGGCGAGGTTCGGGTCGGACTCCGTGACGAACGGGTTGTACCCGCGACCGAGGTACGCGGAGTAGTGGAAGAAGTTGTCCGTGCCGCCGCGCAGGTTGGGCACCGCGGCATAGGGCGGCAAGCCGGGCCGATTCGCGCCGATCAACTTCGCGGTCGCGGACCCCATGCACGGGCGCCGCTGCACGTTGAAGTCCGCGACGTTGAACGCCGGTCCCTCCATACCCGTGAGCATCCAGTGATTGCCCTTCGTGTGGTCGCCGGAGCCGTGGTTCACGCTGCGGAGGATCGCGAGCTTGTCGGCGATCTTCGCTTCCTCCGGGCACAGTTCGCCGAACTGCACGCCGGGGAGGGTGGTCTTCGTCGCGCCGAACGGCCCGCGAAACTGCGCGACCGCGTCCGGCTTCGGATCCCACGTTTCCATGTGTCCCGGCCCGCCGCTCATCCAGAACAGGATGACGCTCGCGCCTTCGACGTGCGGCAGCGCGTGTTCGTCGTTCGCCTTCGCGCGGAGGAAGTCGCCGAGCGCCAGCCCGCCACCGAGCACGCCGGCTTGAAGGAACGTGCGCCGCGTGACGCCGGTGCAATCCGACCCGCGCCCGCCGGTAACTCGAAACATGAGCGATACCCACTCGGAGAGAAGAAACCCTTTTGAACAACTCTACACTGGAATTCTGCCCGTGTCACGCCCTCACCCGACGACGCGCGACAGCACCTCCGGCAGCGGCAATTCCAGTTCCACCAGCGCCCCGGTAAATGGGTGCTCGAAGCTGAGTCGCCACGCGTGCAAACACAGCCGGCGTGCCGGGTCGGTGACCGCACCGTACATCTTGTCGCCCGCGACCGGGCACCCCAACCCCGCCATGTGGACGCGAATCTGGTGTTTGCGCCCGGTTTCCAGTTCCACTTCCACGAGCGAATACTTGCCGCGCGTTTCGCGGACCTTGTATCGCGACACGGCGCGTTTCGCGTCCTTGCCCGGTTGACGACCCGCGCGCACACGAAGATCGCGGCCCTCGGTCAAGAAGTTCTCGACCACCCCCGCGGCCGATTCAGGGGCGCCCTCCACCACCGCGAGATAGGACTTCGTCACGGATTCCCAAGACGCTTGAAGCTGGTCTCGCACGTCGGCGCTTCGCGCGAAGAGGAGCAAGCCGGACGTGTCGCGGTCGAGCCGGTGAACGACGAACGGGCGCCCCGCGTTCCGTGCCGCGAGTTGCGCACTCAGCCGCACGAACGCGGTGTCGGTCTTCTCCGATTCGGTCGCGACCGTGAGGAGGCCCGAAGGCTTGTCAATCACGATGAGGTACGCGTCTTCGTGGACGATGACGATGCCGGACGGATCCACGGCGACCGGCGCGTCGCGCGCGACGGACACCGTGTCGTCCGGGCGCAGTGGGTGGTCGTGCCGTGTGACCGACGCACCATTCACATGAACGCGCCCAGAGCGGAGCACCTGCTTCACTCGCGTGCGGTTCATCGGCAACAGCGCGGTGAGCAAGTAATCGAGGAGTGCGACCTCCGCGGTCGGCGGCGGAAGTTGCTGCATCGTTTCGCCTCAGTTGGGTATCACTTCGGGTGGAAGCAATTCGTCGAAGTGAACACGCGCGACCTCGGCGACGTGTTCCGGCGAACCGAACCCGACGATCGCCGACGTGACCGCCGCGTGATTCAGCACGAACCGCACCGCGAGTTCCGTCGGCGTGAAGCGGCCCACGGCGCGTTCGCGCAGGAGCTTCGCGCGTTCCGCGTCGCGTTCGTAGAGCGAGAGTGGGAAATACGGTGTCTTCAGCGTGTGCGCACTCGGCGGCAGGTTGAGTATCGCCCCGCCCGCGAACACGCGAATCGCGAACACGCCCATGTTCATCTGGGCACAGTCACTAATGATGTTCCCGTAATCGGTCTCGCCGAACGCGCAGGTCGCTGCGCCCGCGCTCGGATTCAGGATGTTGAACGGCACTTGTATCGTGTCGAACACACCCGAGCGAACGACTTCGCGCATCGCCTCTGGATGCCCCGTGCCAGTCAGCCCAATGTGCGCGATCAGCCCTTCGTCGCGAAGTTTCAGCATCGCTTCCGAGACACGAAGGACGTCGCGCGGGGTGATCGCGGCTGGTTCGTCGTCGCGGTTGTGCGTGATGCCGTTGTGCAACTGAAGCAGGGTGAGACGCGGCACACGAAGCCGTGTGAGGCTCTCCTCGACCGAGCGGCGCACGTAGTCGTCAGGGTTGTCGAGCGCCTCCGCGGGCACGCGAATCTTCGTCGCGATGTAGAAGCGGTCGGCCACCCCGAGTTCCGTCAGTACGCGCCCGAGGTTCGTTTCCGATGCGCCGTTCCCATAGCCCGGTGCAGTGTCGAACCAATTCACGCCCACCTCGGTCGCGCGCCGCACCGTCGCGAGTTGCGTGGCGTGGTCCGCGCCGGTCATAAGTCCCGACACCGGCCCAGCCCCGAACGCGACCGCGGACACCTCCAGCCCGGTGCGCCCGAGCGTGCGAAAGGTCATGGCCCGCCCCTTCCCCTCGAACGCGCGGTACACCGCGCTGTTGTCCCATTCACCCAGCCCGCGGTTCGTGAGTTCGACGAGGAGCGCTTCGTGCCGTGCGCTGAACGGGAGCGTTGCCCCGACCTTGGCGCCCTCGGCCCGAATGAGGTGTATGTCCTTGAGATGCTGCGACAGCCGCGCCTGCGCCGTGAAATCCCCGCGGATCATCTTCGGCCCCTTCGTATCCATCGCCCGCGAGTACGCCGCGCCGCTCTTGAGTATCTCCAACACCGCGCCGAGGTCGAGACCGCAGCACCGCGCAAACGACAGCCCCTCCGCGAGCGCCGCGCGGTTGAGCCCGATGACGAGGTTCACGACGAGTTTGGTTAGCGCCCCGCTGCCCCACGGCCCAACGTGAAACCACCGCGACGCGAACAACCGGAACAGCGGTTCGCACTTCCCAAATACCTCCGCCGAACCGCCCGCGGTGACGACCACTTCGCCCGCTCGCGCCAGCGCGCTGGACCCGGTAAGGGTGGCGTCGAGATAATCGCAACCGACTTCCGCGAGTTGCTTACCAACGGCTTCTGTCGCGTCCGGCTCGCCCGTGGTGGTGTCGATGATTGTTGAGCCGCGAACCGCTTCGCCCGCGGCTTCGACGACTTCGCGCACCACGTCGCTGGTTGGCAGGCTGAACACGACGGTCTTTACCGCGGCGAACACTTCGCACACGGATTCCACCGGTTCGCCGCCGATCTCCGCGAGGCGCGCGCGGCACTCGTCACGCGGGTCGAAGCCCACGACGCGCAGATTCGCGGCGCGGAACCGCTCCGCGAGCGCACTTCCCATCAGCCCCAATCCAATCACGCCGACGCACTCCAACGTCAATCCTCCAACTTGCCGCCGGTCGTTCGCGGTACGAACCAGATTACCAGCATCCCGACACCGTAAATTATCCCGCTCCAGAGACCGACTTGCGAGTAGTCGCCGGAAAACCGATCGAGCAGGAACCCGGCCGACAGCACGACGAGCGCCGCGACCACGCGACCCGTGTTGAACGAGATGCCGGTGCCGGTGGAGCGCACGCGAGTGGGGAACAGCTCCGGCAGAAACAGCGGCAGCCACCCGAAATACGTGATGCCGACGAACCCGAGTATGAACGTGAACACCTGGAAATGCGGGTGCAGCGGATCGAGTTGCGAGTAGATGTACGAACTGGCCGCAAGCGCGCCCAAGCTGATGAAGAAGTAACTCAAGCGCCGGCCGAGAACGCTCGCAACGATCCCGCCGAGCAAGCTCCCGAACACCGCCCCGCCGGACCGCGTCATCTGCGTCTTCGCCTTGCTCCGCGCGTCGGGCTTCTTCACCTCACCGCCGCTCGCGCGGGCGCGTTCTTGCTGCGCGTGATCGGTCCACGGCACGACCCAGTTCGCGTTCGCCGCGGAACCGACCACGGGAATCGCACCGAGCATCACGCCGAGGATCGTTCGCGACAGCAGCGGCGGCGTCAGCACTTCGCGCAACGGTGACGCGTTCCCAGATGCCTCATTCGCGCGATTTCGACTCGCCAACCAGCGCGGCGATTCCGGCAGGAACAGCAGGATCAGGACGCCGATTACGACCGGTGATGCAGCGACGAGGAACGCCCACCGCCACGACTCCTGCTCGATTGGGAATTCGTAACCGATCGCACCGAGCAGCACGAACCCGACGTTCGCGGCGGCACCGAGCAAACCCGCGAGGAACGGCCGCGACGCGTTCGGCCACGCCTCCGCGACGAGCGCCACCGCGTTCGGCCACACCCCGCCCACACCCAGACACGCGACGAACCGCACCACAAGCATCGTGCCCACGTCATTCACGAAGTAGCACGCGAGCGTACCCAGCGAGTAGCACAGCACGCCCGCGCCAAGCGAACGTGTGCGGCCGATGCGGTCGCCGAGGAACCCGAACAGCCACCCGCCGGCTGCGGCGCCGAACAGAAACGCGGCCTGGAACCACGTGAACCACCGCGTCACGTCCTTTTCGGGTGTCGATGTGCCGAGGAGTTCGAGCGTCATCTGCCGGTGGATGAGGACGAACAGCGAGATTTCCAGCCCCGCGAACATCCACGCGAGGAACGCGGCGCCGAGCACGCCGTACCGCTGACCGCGTGTGAGCGATTGAGACGGAGGTGGGTCACTCACCAGTCGCGCCCCAGTCTGTTGTTCGGGCCGACCTGGAGACGTTCGGGGCCGAACGGGATCGCGCCAATATCGGGCTTGCCCTTGTCCTCTTTGCGGAGCGGGTCGGGCCACTCCGCGGGCACTTCGACGCCGGCGTCGAGGAGCGGACTTCCCTTCTCGATGCAGAACTCCTTGTCGAGCCGCGGATCGGCCACGCGGCAGTTCGTCGTCGAGCCAGCCGCATGAAGTTTCTGGCTCGCGGCGAATGCCTCCGACTTGCGGAACTTGTCGAAGAACGCGGTCGCGGTCTTCTCCGGCACGCCGGTCGCCCAGTACACGTTGCCGTCGGCGACACAGTTCGCGATGGGGTCCGGGAGCGCGAACGCGGGTAGTTTGTCGCCGTGCAGGAACACGTTGTTAAACACGCGGCGCTGTTGCGGCACCTTCGACGCGGCGAACGTCGCCATCGCGGCATCGCGCGAGCCGCCCGCCATCACGAACGTGTTGTGGTAGATGTTCATCGCGGACCACGGCGGCGAACCGTGATCGCCGATGACTTTCCCGGTCGATAACCCAGGTTCGGCGAGCTTCGTCGTCGGGCGCCCGGTCTGCAGCGTGCCGCGAAGATCGAACACGTTCCTGTAGACGAACACCCGGTCCGGCGCGAGCGGTTCCGTGCCGCCGAACGCGAGTGCGGTCAGCATCGTGCCGAAGTGGTTCTGGTAGATGTGAATCTGCGCGTCCTTCTTGTCGAGCTTGTGTCGCGCGTACATCGGGCTGAGGTAGATGCCGTCGTCCTGAAGCCCGTCGATCAAGTTGTGGTGAAAACGCACGTTGATGCCGCCGAGGTAGACGCCATCGTGCGCGTCGGTGAACTCACAATACTCGATCTCCCAGTTGTCGTTCTGCGGCGTGGCGTACACCGACGACTCGCGCCCGGAATCGATCTCGATGAGCGCGTGCGTGTTGAGGCGCGAGATATTCCGGTGCGGGCGTCCGGGGTAGTCGCGCTTGCTGCCGTCGGTGCGGAACGTCCACGGCGCGACGTTCCCGTAGAACCGGCACCCGGACAACTTCAGCGGCCCGGTGCAGCCGGCGCGAATGCCGTAAGCGCCGCACCACACGGTCACGTTGTCGAACTCGACGGTTTGCGCGTGATCGAGAACCACCGCGGTGTACCCCGATCCACGAACGACGACGTCACTGATGCGAACGTACTTCGCGCCATCGAGGCGCAACGGGACCGAGGTGAACGCCGCGAGCACGAGAGGCAGCTTTCGCGGATCGGTTTCGCCCGCGTAGTTCGGAACCGGCTTCGGCATGTTCGTGCGCGCGAGCCGCGCGTAGATGTGGCCCGTTTCGCGGTCATACCAAAGGCCCGGGCCGCAGTACAGCGGTTTGATGTCGCTCTCGGCTTGCTTGTCCCAGTTCTCCCAGTCGATGAGTTCGTTCGTCGCGCGCAGGTCTTGCGCGTGGTGATACGTCTGAAGCCCGATCATGGAATCGCCGAACGAACCGAGTACGTCGCGGAGATTCGGGTAGGTGCGCTTCGAGCGATACTCGCCCGGCGCGCCCTTCGGCACCGGCTCCCACGCCTCGCCCGGCGCGTCGAAGAACTCCCGCATGCCGCCGTCGATGATTGCTTGTTCGCCGGGCACGGAACGAATCGTGATCCACGCACCCGGCTTTCCCGCGAGCGCGACGTACACGTTCTCGTAGTAGGTGCCGCCGTGCAGGTAGAGCGTGTCGCCCGCTTTGAGCTGCTTTACGCCATGCGCGATCGTCTTCCACGGGTTCGCCTTCTTGCCGTCCTTCGCGTCGTCGCCCTTCGTGGGGTGAACGAAGCGCGCGCGCCCGAACAGACCCAGGGAAAAATCGACCGCGGGGTGCGGTTTCGGGTTCTGGCGCAGCGGCGGGTGTGATTGTACATCGGCCGTGAACGCGACCGAACCGGCGAACAGCGTGACCGCGAGGGAGAGGCGGAACATCGTTTCTCCTTACGCGAAGGCTTCATTCCGTACCTTGCCGTCGCCCGCGATGTGCGCGGGTTTGCCCTGCGCGTCGGGTACGGTGGTGTGAACGTCGATGCCGAGCAAGTGGAAAGCCGTCGCGAGAATGTCCTTCGGTGACACCGGGATGTCACGGACTTCGCCACCGTGCTTGTCGGTGCTGCCAACGATCTTCCCGCGCGCGATCCCGCCGCCGGCCATCGCCACCGAGTACGCACGCGACCAGTGGTGCCGCCCGGCGCCCTTCGGCTTCGGGTCGATCTTCGGTGTGCGCCCGTGTTCGCTCATCCAGATCACGAGCGTTTCGTCCAAGAGGCCGCGCGCTTCGAGATCGAGCAACAGCGCCGGGTAGGCGGTGTCGAAGCCCGGTAGCAGGTACTCTTTCAGTCGCGGGTAGTGGTTCGCGTGAGTGTCCCAGGCGCAACCCGAGAACTGACCGAAGCCGTCCCAGAATACCGTGACGAACTTCGAGCCGGCTTCGACGAGGCGCCGGGCGCACAAACACGACTGACCGAACAGCGTGGCGCCGTAGCGCTCGCGCACATTCAGCGGTTCGCGAGACACGTCGAGCGCGTTCCGCATCTTGCTCGTGGTGAGCAACGAGAACGCCATGTCGCGGAACTTATCATGCCCGCCAGACGCACCACGATCGCGTGCCGCGTCGAACTGCACCAGCAGCGAACGCCGTTCGGCGAGCCGTGTGGCCGGTACGTCGGCCGGCAGCTCGCCGGTCGCGGAGAGCCTGAACTGCCCGTCAAGGCCACATGCCGCGAACGGGTCCATGAACTCCTGCTTCTGGCCCTCGCCGTACTTCGGGGCGAGTTTCTTGCCCTCACCGTCGAACGAAGCCCACACCGGGTCGAAGCCCTGACCCAGGAACGCGGCGTACGGGCCGGCGCTCACGATGGGCAAGTCGGTGCGAGCGTTGAGCAACCACGGCAGCCCGACGTTTCGCGGCACCGAGGGCGTCGCATCTCCGGTACGTTTGGTTTCGAGGTAATCGACGATGGAACCGATGAACGGCCAGTGTCGCGAATCGCGCGGCGCGGTTTCGAGCGCGGGCGTGTAGGTGGGAATGCCGCTCACGGCATACGCGACACCGTGGTCCGGGTACGGGTGCGTGACCGACCGCACCACCGTGACGCGATCCATGATCTTCGCGATTTTTGGGAGCAGTTCGCACACTCGCACGCCGGGCAGCGCGCTCGGAATCGACTTCAGTTCGCCCTGAATCTCCGCGGGCGCGTCCGGCTTCGGGTCGAACGTCTCGTGCTGCGGCGGCGAGCCATAAGGGAACAGCAGGATGCACGCCTTCGCTCGCCCGAAGGACGAATCTTTCGCGCGCGCTGGTTCGCTTGCTTGGAGTTTCAAAAAGGAAGGAAGCGTCAACCCAAACGCGCCAAGCCCACCGACGTGCAGCAGGTCGCGTCGCGTCAGGCTGTCGCGGGGCGTCGTCGGTGAGCCGAGAATGCGGAACACGCGAGCCTCCCTGGGAGGTGGGAGCAGTGGGATCACACAAGCGTACTCGCGGAAGCGGGCCGAAGCCAGCGTGTCACAGTCACTTCTTCGCGACACGCCAATCATTTTGCCACTGCGGGCCAAAACCGGGTAACCTGTTCCCTGCGAACCCGAACACCTGGAGCGATCATGCGAGCTATCTTCTTCGCCGCGGCGGTGCTGGCACTGCTCGTCGGCGGTAGCATCCCGGCCGCGGACCCGGCACCCAAGCGTGCCGAATTCACGCGCATGATCGCGCACTGGGCCGAGTACGCCGACGACGACTACCTCACGTTCGTCGAAGAAGCGAAACCAGAGGTGTGCCAGATCGGGTTCTACGGCGGGCACTTCTACAGTCTCGCGCACACGCCGCAGTACAAGGGCTACCCGGCGCACTTCCCAGTGCAGGGTCTCGATAAGTGCGGGAAGTGGTTTGAAGACCGCAATGCGGCGATCCATAAGCGCGGCGCGAAAGTGGTCGGTCACTTCAACGTGTCGTTCCTTGTGGGCGAACCCGAAGGAAAGGACGGACCACAAGGGTTCTTCAAGTTCTACCGCGAATTGTGGGACGAGAAGGAACTCGGACCGAAGCCGGTCAAAGACCCACTCGACCTGATCGCCAAGAACGCCGACGGCACGCTGATGGCGTCGAAGCAGTACAGCATCGGTCAGATGCGCGAGTACACCGCTTGCCTCAGCAATCCCCACTGGCGCGCGGTCCTGAAGGCGTGGGCAAAGCGCGGCATCGAGCGCGGTGTGGACGGCTACGTCGCGAACTACTTCTACCGGCACAACTGTCTCTGCGATCACTGCCAGAGCGGGTTCCGCGCGTACCTGGGTGGTCGCTTCACCGCGGCGGAACTAAAGGAGAAGTTCGGGATCGCCAATCTCAAGGCGCATAAGTTCGAGGAGATCGTCGGCTGGCACAAGCCGGCAGAATCGACTCCGTTCCGTCGCGAACAACTCAGGTTCTCGCAACTCGCCTGCAAAGAAGCGTTCGACGAGGTGTTCGTGAAGTACGCGAAGTCGCTCAAACCCGGACTGCTGGTAGCGCAGTGGAACCACCTCGGTGACTTCGGCCAAATCAGCGGCGACGAGCGATGCATGCTGTCCGCCGACAAGTGGGGCGCGAACGAAGACTACCTGTGGTACAGCACCGGCGGCGCGGCGTGCTTCACCGACCTGAAGGAAGGCTTCCTCGGCGAAGGGACGCTGCAGGCGCGGTACATTCGCGGAGCTTTCGACGACAAGCCATTCACGCTCGGTAAGTACGAATCGACGCGCATCCGCGTCGCGATCTCCGAACTCGCAGCCAACGGCGGCGCACCGATGGGCTTCTACACGCGATTCAAAGACCCGGAAGCGCGGAAGGAGATCACTCGCTACTACAGTTTCATGGCGAAGTATGACGACCTCTATCGCGCGAACACGCCTCACGCAGAGGTGCTACTCCTGTTCCCACGGCTCGCGGTCCACGCCGGCAAGATCGAAGCCGTCGATACGTTCAAGAAGTTAGGCAAAGAGTTGCTCGATAAACACATCCTCTTTGACGTGCTACCGGACGACCAAATCCCCGAGGGAAAACAGACCGGATACAAAGCGGTACTCAACCCCGTGAAGCCAGACGCACTGCCTGCGGCCCTGAGCGTGTTCACCGCACCGCAAACGGTTCGCGTGTCCGCGAGCAAGCCCGCGAAGGGCGGCGAGATCACATTGCACTTCGTCAACTACAACCGCACCGAACCGGAGAAACCTAAGAGTCCAGGTGGCGGCATCAAGGACGAGAAACCCACCGCGGCGGAAGGTGTGAAGGCCGATTTCGTCATTCCGAAGGACATGCGGGTGATATTCGTGCGCGTGGTGACGCCAGAGAACCCCGACGGCACCAAGGTCAAGTTCGAGGTAAAGGACGGGCGGGTGCGGTTCGAGGTTCCCAAGTTCTTGGTGTACGCTGTCGCAAGGGTGGTGTTGGAGAAGTAGGCTCTTCGCCTGTTAGCCGCAAGCCGAAGGCGAGCGTCACGTCAGCCCCTCCTAGTGCGCCGACGTGGCGCGATCGCCTTCGGCTTGCGGCTAACAGTTCCAACTAACAGCACTCCCCTGACGCTGCTACACTGACTTCCCAGCAAATCCACAGGAACCTCTCAATGGACAAGATCAGTGTCGCCGACGCACGCAAGGCCGAGGCCATCGGCCGGAAAGTTCGCCTTCAGGGGTGGGTGCGCACACGGCGCGACTCGAAAGGCGGGTTCAGCTTCATCGAGCTGAACGACGGCTCGTGTCAGGGCAACGTGCAGGTCGTCGCGCCGGGCGAACTCGCGAACTACAACACCGTGGTGAAGCACCTGCACACCGGCGCGAGCGTGACCATCGACGGTGAAGTGAAGGCTTCGCCCGCGAAGGGCCAGGGGACTGAAATCCTCGCCTCAAACGTCGAGTTGATCGGCGACGCACCCGTCGAGACCTACGCGCTTCAGAAGAAGGGGCACAGCTTCGAGTTTCTGCGTGGGATCGCGCATTTGCGCCCACGAACGAACACGTTCGGTGCGGTCTCGCGCGTGCGGCATCAGGTGTCGATGTCGATTCACCAGTTCTTCCACGAACGCGGGTTTGTCTACGTTCACACGCCCATCATCACTGCGAGCGACTGCGAAGGCGGCGGCGCGATGTTTCGCGTAACAACAATAGACCCCGACGCGCCGCCGAAGTTCGAAGGTAAGGTGGACTACACGAAGGACTTTTTCAACAAACCCGCGTACCTCACGGTGAGCGGGCAGCTCCAGGGCGAAGCGTTCGCGTGCGCGCTGGGGAAGATCTACACGTTCGGCCCGACGTTCCGCGCGGAGAACTCGAACACGCCGCGACACCTCGCCGAGTTCTGGATGATCGAACCTGAAATGGCCTTCTACGAACTCACCGACAACATGGATCTCGCGGAAGCGTTCCTCAAGCGGATCATTTCCGACGCAATGAAGTTCTGCCTGGAAGACTTGAGGTTCTTCGCAGAGAAACTCGACAACAATAAAGAGTTGTTCACGAAACTGGAGAACGTGCTGAATAACCCGTTCAAGCGCGTCTCGTATACGGAGGGCGTGGATATCCTCCTGAAGTCAGGCAAAACCTGGGAGTATCCGGTGTCGTGGGGCGTGGACCTACAGAGCGAACACGAGCGATATTTGGCGGAGCAGCACTTCAAGTGCCCGGTGATTCTATACGACTACCCGCGCACGCTGAAGCCGTTCTACATGAAGGTGAATGGCGACAACAAAACAGTACGCGCAATGGATGTGCTCGTACCGGGCGTGGGCGAAATCATCGGCGGCAGTCAGCGCGAGGAGCGTCTCGACGTACTCGAATCGCGCATGAAGGAGCAAGGGCTAGAGCCGGAAGCGTACTCGTGGTATCTCGACCTGCGGCGCTATGGCACGGTGCCACACTCGGGTTTCGGTCTCGGACTGGAGCGCACGATTCTCTTCCTGAGCGGGATGGCGAATATCCGCGACGTGATCCCGTTCCCGCGAACGCCCGGCAACGCGGAATACTAAGAACTTCTCCCCCAACCCCTCCCCTGAAATAGGGAGGGGAGAGAACCCGCCATGTTTACCACTCGCTACTTTCTTCCGCTCGCTCTCGTCGCTCTCGTTGGTGCGGCACCCGCGGCACCGGAATCGGCACCCGCGTTCAAGGTCACCGAGGACGGGGACCGCATTCGCATCACGGGGAGCGTGCTCGAAGCGTCCGTCAAGAAAAAGGGATATGTGAGCGGCGTCGAGGCCGCGAGCCTGCTCGACGTGAAGACCGGCGCACGCGACCTCGGATTCGGACTCGACATCGTTGACTGGATCATGGAACCTGGTAGCGACGAAGCCTACCGCGACAAACTACCGGGCGATCTACCGTATGTGTTCAACAACTTATATCACGGCAAACGCGCGAAGCGAAGCATTGAGGGTCCGCAAATCTGTACGCAGGCGAAGGTGCTCAAGCCGACCGTAATTACAGGGAAGGACTTCGTCGCGATCAAGCAAGATCACAACTACACGCTCGCGGCCCCGGGAAAGAAGACCGGCTCGAAGTGGGAGCAAACAATCGTGTTCCCGGCGGGCAAGCGATACTTCATCTCCGCGGACAAGATTACGAGCGTCAACGCGAGCGACGCGATGTTCCTCCGCATCGACATGCCTGGGCACATCAAACACAAATCGGGAGACACGTTCAGCGAAGTGTACCTGAGCTATCACGGGAAGATCTTGCCGAAGGAGTTCGAGAAAGACTTCGCCCCGGACGAGAAGTTCCTCTACACGCGCGACGACAAGAAGATTCCGAAGCGGATCATTCGCGCATATCACATCCGCGACCCAAAGACCGGCAAGGACGGACCGTGGTTGGCGGGCATGACACTCGACCCCGCAGTTGTATACGAGGGTTGGTGTCACCAGCGCGGCTACATCTGCATGATCGAGGAGATTGGCGGCCGCCCTGTGAAGGCCGGCGACAGTTTCGGCGCGGCGTTCATTGTGGGCTACTTCGATTCGATCGAGGAAATGGAAAAGGTATATGACGAGTTCGCCAGCAACCAAGGAGTCGAGGTGAGCGAGAAAGGCTGGAAGCTCACAAAGACGCCCTAACGTGAGCCGCTCGCGGCGTGGCAATTGCTACGCCACGGCGGTCACCTGATGCAACCCCCACACCGCCGGCAAATCACCCACCGGCAACTCGCTGAGCAACCGGCGTTGTTCCTCGATTTCGGCCACAGTGATGATCCCGAGTGATGCGAACGTGTCGCGCACCTCGTCGTAAATCAGGCTCATGTTCTCCAACACACTCTCGTCGGTGGCGAACGGGTGCCAGGTATGCCGCACATTCGTGTAGCCCGCGTCCTCCATCGTCGGCGCGAGCGACGCGCCGACAGCCGGCGAGATGCGCCACGCCGCGTACAGTTCGTTGATCGAGCGCGCGAACCTCAACAGCGGCGCCAACTCTGGGTGGTTCACCTCTTGAAGCGCGAGGCACCCGAGCGGGCGCCGGAAGTCCGGTTCCAGGAAGCCGATTCGCGTGCCCGGTCGAAGCGTGGCGCGGAGGCGACCGATCAGGAACTCCGCCATCGGAACGTGGTGCAGCACCGCGCGCCCAGCGATCACGTCCGCCCCGTCGAGCCACGCGCCCGGCTTCGCCACGTCCGCGAGCGTCGGCTTGAAACGTGTTCCGCCGAGTTGTGCGAGTGAATCTTTCGCCTGCTCCAGCAAGCTCGCTGAGGAATCCACTCCGACGACGACGCCGTTCGCGCCGAGCCGGTTCAAGATGCGTCGCGTGAATCCGCCCGGGCCACATCCGAGTTCAACCACGCGGTCGTTGGGCTGAATCGCGAGCGCGTCGAGCAGCGCCTCCGACGGCACCGCGAAGTGCCGGTCTTGCAGCGCGAGCCGGCGCGCGGCGCGCTCCGATTGACCGAGAACGTAGTCCGATGAGCTCATAATGCGGTCGCCTTCACGAGCTGTTGGAACGGTTCGCCGAGTACCTTTTCGATGTACGGTGTGACTCGCCAGAATCGCTTTAACTCGATGTACTCGGCGACGTGTGCCGAGTCCGTCACGCCGCTTGCGGCTTCGCGAGTCCGAACCGCGCGAATCATCAAGTTGCGCGGCGTGTGTTCGGTCGCGACGAACTCCACCACGTCCGTGCGGTAACCCATGATGCGAAGCGCCAGCGCGCGAAACGCATCGGTAATCAGATCGGCGGTGCGCTGAAGCAAGATGCCGTGACGCAACACCGGGCGCAGTACCTCCGCCGGACCATCGGCGCGGATCACCTTGTTCAAGTCGTGGTGACAGCACGGTACACTGAGGAGCAATCGCGCTTCGCTGCGCACCGCTTGCGCGATGGCGTCGTCGGTCGCGGTGTCACATGCGTGCAGCGCAAACACGATGTCGGCGGCGACATCAACCGTCCCGATTCGGCGACACTCGAAGACCAGGTTACCCGCGCCGAGCCGGTCGGCGCGTTCGACGCTCTTGCGGATCACGTCTTCGTTGACATCAACCCCGACAACGCGCGAAGGAACCTTCAGTACATCGTTGAGGTAGTGGTGTGCCGCGAGCGTGAGGTAACTCGACCCGCAACCGCAATCGAGAATGGTGACGTCACGGCCGAGGTCGTTCAGTTTCGCATCGTCGAGGACGTGCCGGAGTTGTTTGAGGAACTCGTTGATCTGGTTGAACTTCGCGCGCATCGTGGGTCGCACGCGCCCATCCGGGGTCGCAATACCCATGATTTCGAGCAGTGCGTCGGCCTTGCCTTCGGGAAGCGGCACGTCCTTCACGCGGTTGTGCGATTCCGGTTCCGGTGCTTCCGTCGCGCCTTTGAGCTTGTGCCGGCCGACGTGAACTTGGCCCTTGCGGCTCGTGCGGATGTCGATCTCTTCGGCGCCGGTGGTGATGTGAACGCCCGCGAATCCATACCCAACCAACTCGTCGAGCGGTGCTTCGACTTCGTCGTCGAGGAAGTTCTTGGTGACGGCTTTCTTCGCGCCCTGATACGCGAACTGAAAGTGTCGTTCGCCGCGAAGCTCGATCGCGCGCACCACAACGCGAACCCACTCGCACGGGGCGCCGCGGGTCGCGCCCGCGAACGTCGCGCGCCGGAACGCTTCGCCCCGCACCGAGCCACCGATGAGTTCCAGCATCTCGTCACGATCCAGATTCTTCTCCATGCGTGCATTTTACGCACGCGGCGGTGCGAAGCGAATCGCGTTCGGATTCACTCGCCGATCATCGGTAGGTCCAGTCCGTTCTCCTTCGCGCATCGGATCGCACTATCGTACCCCGCGTCAGCGTGGCGCATCACACCGGTGCCGGGATCGTTCCACAACACACGCCCGATGCGCCGCGCCGCTTCCGGCGTGCCATCACACACGATCACGACGCCAGCGTGCTGACTGAAGCCCATGCCGACCCCACCGCCGTGGTGGAATGACACCCACGTCGCCCCGCCCGCGGTGTTCAGGAGCGCGTTGAGAAGCGGCCAGTCGGACACCGCGTCGGAGCCGTCGCGCATGCCTTCCGTCTCGCGGTTGGGGCTGGCAACCGAACCGCTATCGAGGTGGTCGCGGCCGATCACAACAGGCGCCTTCAACTCGCCGCTAGCGACCATCTCGTTGAACGCCAACCCGACGCGTGCGCGATCTTTCAGCCCCAACCAACAGATGCGGGCCGGCAAGCCCTGGAACGCGATTCGCTCGCGTGCCATCTCCAACCACCGGTGTAGATGCGGGTCAGCGACGAGTTCCTTCACCTTAGCGTCGGTGCGTGCGATGTCTTCGGCCTCACCCGACAGCGCGACCCAGCGGAACGGCCCGATCCCTTCGCAGAACAGTGGCCTGATGTACGCGGGCACGAAACCGGGGATGTCGAACGCGTTCGTGACGCCTTGCTCTTTCGCCATTTGCCGGATGTTGTTGCCATAGTCGAGTGCGACCGCGCCGCGCTTCTGAAGCGTGAGCATCGCCTGGACGTGAGCCGCCATCGACACCTTCGCCGCGACGATTACCTCTTGCGGGTCCACCTTTGCCTTCTCGCGCCACAACTCGAACGGCCATCCGCGGGGCAAGTAGCCGTTGAGAGGGTCGTGCGCGCTGGTCTGATCGGTGACGACATCCGGTGTGATGCCGCGTCGGACCAACTCCCAACACACTTCGGCCGCGTTGCCGAGCAACCCCACCGAAACGCCGCGTTCCGAGCGCACGATCGCGAGCGATTCGTCGAGGCTGTCGGCCTTGCGATCGAGGTAGCGGGTGCGCAACCGGAAGTCGATGCGACTCTCGTCGCACTCCACCGCGAGCAGCGAGAACCCGGCCATCGTCGCGGCGAGTGGTTGCGCGCCGCCCATCCCGCCCAGTCCGCCGGTGAGAATCCACTTGCCGCTAGCGTTGCCACCGAAGTGCTTTTTCGCGACGGCCGCGAACGTCTCGTAGGTGCCCTGCACGATGCCCTGCGTGCCGATGTAGATCCAACTCCCCGCGGTCATCTGGCCGTACATCATGAGGCCGGCGCGGTCGAGTTCGTGGAAGTGTTCCCACGTCGCCCAGTGCGGCACGAGGTTCGAGTTCGCGATGAGTACTCGCGGCGCGTCAGGGTGCGTCGGAAACACTCCGGCCGGCTTGCCGGACTGCACGAGCAGCGTCTCGTTGTTCTCCAGCCGGCGCAGCACTTCGACGATCTTGTCGAAGCACTCCCAGTTGCGCGCGGCGCGTCCGATGCCGCCGTACACGACGAGGTCCGCGGGGCGCTCGGCAACCTCCGCATCGAGGTTGTTCATGAGCATCCGCATCGCGGCTTCGGTCTGCCAACTCTTGCACGAAAGCGTCGTGCCCTGCGGAGCGCTGATCCCTCGCGACGGATCGGAGCGGGTGAAGGTCATGCTCGGTCCTCTATCCGGTCCCAGTCTGTTGCCGCCTGCCACGCGAGCCGGGCCGCAGTTCTTGCACCCTGGCTGCCCGAATCGAAGGAAGGACTGAACTCCACTATCTCGACGACAAGCAATTTTCGGGTGAGGTGGGCGAGTGTGATGAGAAGTTCGACAGCATCGAGTGAGACGCCGCGACCGGCAGGAGCGCTCACGGCAGGCATCATCCCCGCCGGCAGCACATCGAGATCGACGCTGAGGTAGAGTAAATCAACGGACTGCGCAAAGGAATCGATTTCCTGGTGAAGTTCCTTGAACTGCCAGGGCGCAACATCCATATCGCACCGCCATTGCACGCGCAGTCGTGTCGCTCGATCAAAGAGCGCCGCAGTGTTCGCGGCGAATGACACTCCGAGGCACTGATAACGGAACACTCGCCCACGCTGCTCGCACCACTTCGCCATCTGGTTGAATGGCGTGCCGGAGTTGCCCGGTTCGTCGGCGCGCAGATCGAGATGCGCGTCGATGTTGATGACGCCGACCTTCGCGTCCGGCTTCGCCGCGACAATTCCCTGGAACGTGCCCCACGCGGCTTCGTGTCCGCCGCCGAGGATCAGCGGACGGTGCCCTGCCCTGATCGCTTCTGCCACCACTTCCGCGAGACGGGACTGCGCGCCCTCCATGTCGGCGTCGTCGCAGCGCACGTCGCCCGCGTCGTACACCGGAAAACGCTGGTGCCACGCCAGGTTTGCCAGTGCCTTGCGGATCGCTTGCGGGCCGTCCTTCGCGCCGACACGACCGCCGTTGCGCCTCACGCCTTCGTCGCACGCGAAGCCGATCAGCACGATGCCCGGTTCCGCGCCCGGAGCGAGCGGTTTCACCAACTGGTGCCAGCGCAGCGCGTTCGGGCCGTCAGCGGTATCCACGCGACCGGTCCACACGCTCATGTCGGATTCAGGCATTGTGCGTCTTCCCCCGAACGATGCGTTCCGCGAGCGGAGTGACACCGAGTTGACACACGATCTCGGCCAAGTGCGTCACGTCCCACACGAGGAAGTCCGCGCGCTTATCGGCTTCGAGCGTGCCGAGGCGCGAAGCGCGGCCCAACGCTTTCGCGGCTTCTCGCGTGACACCGACGAGCGCCTCTTCCGGTGTGAGGCCGTACAGCACGCACGCCATGTTCATCGCGAGCCGCAGCGACGCGAACGGCGACGTACCTGGATTGAGGTCACTCGCGACGGCCATCGGCACGCCCCCGGCGCGGAGCTTTTCGACCGGCGGCTTTTGCTTTTCGCGCAGGAAGTAGAACGCTGCTGGCAACAGCACCGCGACCGTCCCGGTCTTCGCCATTGCCGCAACGCCCGCGTCATCGAGGAATTCGAGGTGGTCCGCGGACCAGCCGCCATGCCGCGCGATCAGTTCCGCGCCGTGCGAATTGGTGAGTTGTTCGACGTGCCCTTTGATCGCGAGACCGTGTCGCTTCGCCGCGGTGAAGATGCGGTCGCACTGTACCGGTGCGAACGCGATGGACTCGCAAAACACATCCACCGCTTCAGCGAGTTGTTCGCGCGCGACCGTGGGAATCATCTCGTTCGCGATGAGCGAAACGTAGTCGTCGGCGCGTCCGGCGAACTCCGGCGGAACCGCGTGCGCCGCGAGCAGCGTCGGCGACACTTCCACGTTCAACTGCTCGCCGACGCGCTTCGCGACGCGGAGCATCTTCAGTTCGTCGTCGAGCGTTAGGCCGTACCCGGATTTGATTTCGACGCACGTCACGCCTTCCGCGACGAGCGCCCGAAGGCGCGGAAGTGCCGCGAGCTGCAACTCGTCTTCTGTCATCGCGCGCGTCGCGCGTACGGTGGAGAGAATGCCGCCGCCACGTTTCGCGATCTCGGTATACGGTTCGCCCGCGAGCCGCGATTCCCAGTCCGCCACACGCGACCCGCCCCACACAAGATGTGTGTGGCAATCGATGAAGCCGGGTGTTACGAACTTCCCACCGCAATCGGTGACCGCACCGCGATGCGCTCGCACTTCGGGCGAATCGGTCGGCAGAATCGCCACGATGGTTTCACCCCGAACCGCGAGGGTGTAATCTTCGAGCAGGCCGCACGGCGCGTTCACCTTCGGATCAAAGGTCGCGAGTTTCGCGTGAATCCAGATATGGTCGAACGGTCCGCGGTCCATGCCGTCATTGAAACGGCGCCGCGCGCGATGTGCAACAGGAAAGGTTCACTTCAGCAGTTCGCGAACGCGGTCCTTGAGCCGCACCAGCCCGGCCTCGAAGCGTTCCTCGCCATCGGGAAATTGCTTGTTCGGCAGTCCCTCGTACATCGCGCGAATTGTGCCGTCGCGGTCCACGACGACGAGCCGCGTGCCGTGGTCGAACGCGTCGCCTTCTTTCGCGCCGGGGTCGGGGTTCCGCTCCACCGCCTGTTTGAACTGTTCCCGCAGTAGTTTGTGAACAATCTTCTCGTCACCGGTGAGGAACAGCCAGTGCTTCGGATCCGCGCCGCGGGCGTCCGCGTAGGTGTTCAGCGCCTTGCGGTCGTCGTACACGGGATCGACCGTGAACGTGACGAGTTTCAGTTTGCCGGATTGCAACTCGGGCGCGAGGTCTTTTTGCAGGCGCTGCATCGCGGACGTGACCGCCGGGCACGGGCCATTGCAGCGAGTGAAGATGTACGACCCAACCCACACGTTCCCACGAAGGTCTTTGTCGGTAATCGTCTTCCCGCCGCGCTCGGTGAGCAAGAACTCCCCCATAGGGTAGTCGAGTTCGGGTTCCTTCGTCGATGTTCGCGTGCCACCCTGGGCGCCGCACCCAACCAAAACCAACACCACGAACGGAAAGGCGCGACGGGTCATGTTCACTTCACCAATAGGGCGTCGATCATGAGCAGAGCGAACACGCCCGGCAGGTAGAAGAGCGACGAGTGAAGCACTTTGCGTGCCTTGCGGTCGGTGCGGTCGCGTGCGAAGTCCACCGCACGCCGAAGGAACATCAGACCGAATACCGTAGCGCCGATTCCGAAAATCCAGCCACCCAAACCCGCGAGCGGAACCAGGAAGCCGAGCGGCAACAGCGCCGCGGCAGTCGCCACCATCACGAACGCGGTGCGCTTCCCCGTGGGGTCACAGCCCGGAAGCATCTTCAGCCCACCAGAAGCGTAGTCGACGCGGAACATCCACGCGATCGCGAGGAAGTGCGGGATCTGCCACAGAAACAGGATCGCGAACAGCGCCGCGGCGCCTTCCCAGTTGCTCCACCCCTGTGCCGCGTACCAACCGATCACCGGAGGCAGCGCGCCCGGGACCGCGCCCACGGCGGTGTTCCACGCGGTCTTCGTCTTCATCGGCGTGTAGATGAAGACGTAGGCAATGAACGTAAGCGCCGCGGCAATGGTCGCGGGCAACGACACGGTTGCGGAGAGGTACGCGAGTCCGGCACCCGCGAGACCCGCACCGACCGCGGCGGCTTCTTCCGGCGTGACTCGCCCGGTAGGCAGCGGGCGTTTCCGCGTGCGGCGCATCCGCGCGTCAATGCGGCGTTCGAAGAGGTGGTTCAGCGCGCTGCCACCGGCCGCGACCATTCCCGCACCGAGCAGCGTGTTGAACAGCACTCGCCATTCGGCGTTACCAACGGCGCCGAGCAGGTAGCCGGCACCCACCGTGAACAGCGCCATCACCGCGATCCGCGGTTTGGTGAGTTCGAGGTAGTCGGCGAAGCGTGACGGTGCGTGCGCATGCGGCGCGGCCATTGCTGATGACGCGGACGTCAGCGGGGTCAGCGTGTCAGTTTCGCCGGTTAACGTCGCCTTCATCATTGCGCGTCTCCGCGTAAATGAGCAACTGCTTCCGGTGCGCGAACCGGCGCCATTGCGTTCGGGTTCGGCCGGCCGGAAGCCGGTTCATCTAGTGTATTGGCGGGCGTGCTCGCCGACCGCCGAAGGATCAGCGCGAGCGTCAGAGAGATCGCCCAGAGACTACTCCCGACGAGCGCGTGCAACGTCCTGGTGGCGACGTACAGCGGCTGTATCCGCTCCGATTCCGACAGCTGCGGATTGCCGAACCGGGCTAGCCACGCCTCGACCCCAAGCCCCACCTGTACGACCAACAGTACCGCCAGTGCCCAGACCAGCGGGGCCACCCGCGATCGTGCCGCCTTCGCCTTCATGATGTAATGCCAGAACCACATCACGACGACCGTCACGATGAACGCGGTGAACATGTGCAGGCGCTGGGTGAGCGGGCCGGGAGCGTGCCGCACCATTGCGCCGAACAGCACCTGCACAAGCACCAACGCCGCGACCGCTGTCGCCACGCGACCGTATTTCCCAGTGTCGGCGCTGGTCGTGTTTGGTCGCGAGCTGAGAACCGCGATTGCCGCAAGCAACCCAAACACAACCTGCGCGAACATGCCGTGAATCAGCGCGAGGTCCGGGCCGACCTTTTCGTGCATGAGCACCCGCACGCCGCCGAAAAGCCCCTGAATCATCACACCGGCGAGCACGAGCGTGCCAAGCAACCGTAGCGCACCCCCGCGAGTGAACAGCCCGGGCACTGCAACTGCGAGCGCGATCCCCAACCCGGCCAACGACACGACGGTGCCACGCACCACGAGCCGGATCTCGTTCTTCGTCATCTCGTCGTTCTTGATCCGCTTGTTCTGCTCCATCAGATCGCGGTGCAGGTCGCCAAACCCCGCGATCAGCACCACGAGGCCGCCAACCGCGACCCACCGCATCACCTTTCGTGGGTCGGTCCCGGCCAAGCCGAGCGCGAGGAGGATCACCAGCCCGCCGACGCTGAACGCGGCGATGCGGTGCGAGTGTTCCACGAAGTACGAGGAGTCCAGGCGGAACCGTTCCTTCTCCGCGGGTGTCGCGGTGTGGAACACGTACCACGGTTCGGTCGGCCACAACGGGTCGGCCATCCCGGCGGCGTGGCTCGTGACCACCTGACCCATGCCGAGGAGGACGAGAGTCGCAACGACGGTCACGACCGCCCAGACGTGTAGCCAGCGCGGGACTGTACGAGACGGATCAGTCATCAGTGGGAAGCTCAGTGAAGCGCGTCAATGGGGTTCGTTCAGTTTATGAATTCGGCGTCGTATCGTGGGGCAGGCCGCTGGCCTGCCATTGCCTTCGGCAGGCCAGCGGCCCGCCCCACTTACTTGGGCCACACCACAGCACGCACCTCCTCAGGCAACTGCACCATGAACGGCGTGGACCGCACGAACCGCACCAAGTCCCACACCTCGCGATCGCTCATCTTCGGGTGGGCCGGCATTCTCACGGCCGGAATGCCGAAGCGGACGCGTGCGAACACGTCTTCCGGGCGCGTGCCGCTTTTAAGTGTGGTTTGCGTGAGGTCGGCCGGCTTCGCGACCGTGCCCCACACGTCGTACCGCAGCACCGGCTTGCGGCCAAACTCGCCGTGACAACTGATGCACGAGTTGTCCGCCTTCGCGGTGAACAGAGCGAACCCACGTTTCACGGCATCCTGGTGCGCCGGCTTCCCCGGTTCTTCGTCTGGTGGTTCGGCTGGGAGCGGTGTCGCGGACTCCGCCTTCTCCCACTCCGCGAGGATTGCTTTCACACGCGCGCCAGGGTCGTCAGGTTGCCCTGCTGCAAGTGCGCGGAGCGATGCGAACTCGACCTCACCGCGAACCGCGAGGTACACGACGTAGCCCGCCAACAAGTCGCGCTCGCCTTCCTGAAGCAAGCCAAACGACGGCATCGGTGTCGATTTCAGTCCGTCGGTTATGGTGCGAACGAGGTCGGCGCGGCGCGGTTTTCCGCCGTCGCCGCTCGTCGCGAATTTGAACTGCCCCTGCCGGTAGTCTCGCGGGAACGGGACCGTGTTGCTCGAAGTCCCGCGTCCGTCGCCCACCATGTTGTGGCACTGAAGACAGTGCCGCCGGAACAACCGACTGCCTTCGACGAGGTGGGCGGTCGACAGTTTGAGCCTGGTCGCGGCTTCGCCCTCCAGCGCGATCGTCGGTGCGGCGGGCGTGCCGAACGTGTCCTTCAGGAACTTATCGAGTTGGCCACGCGCATCGGCGGAAATGGTGGACACGTCCGCGGTCGTGCCGCCAAGCGTGTCGATCGCTGCGATTTCTTGTTCGCGCTTGCCGGGGTCGTTGATCACGATCGCGGGCTTGTCAGGCAACCTGAGAACGAGCCGGTCGGCTCGCGGCGGGAACGTGAGGTTCGGTGGGTAATCGGGCTTCGAGTTGCACCCACCGCAGCCGGGCAAAACGGCAAGGGCGGTCGCGAGCAGCGCGGTAGTCACCGCGACCCGGAACCGCCCCCTCCCGACGTGCATCCACGACATCCGCGTCCGGCCCCTGTCACTGACTCACGACGAGGTGCCTGGTCATGTAGTCGCCCATGAACAGCACGAACAGAATACCCATCCAGAACAGCGACGACAGTGCGGTGAGGATCACCACCTTGTCGCCCTGGCGCAGGTGCATGAAGTAGTATCCCACCAGACCCGCTTGCACGGAACCAATCGCCAGTTGCAGCGGCAGCGTGAACTTCGTCGGCCCGATGGACTGCGAGAGGAACACGTTCACCAGCGCCAGCCCGAGAACGGTGGCGAACACCACAAACAACTGACCGGGGCTATCGACGTCCTTGCGGATGCCGTGTGGGTCGTTGGTCGTGGCGGGTGTCGTCGGGTCAGCCATTGGTATCGCCCTGTTTGTAGGGTGGGCACTGCCCACCACGGCCAAGTAAGGTAGGCAGCGCCCACCCTACAAAACCTAGTGATGCCCGTACCCGATGCCGGCCAGGTACAACAGCGGCATCAGGAACAACCAGATCGCGTCCACCAAGTGCCAGTAGAGGCTCACCACTTCGACGGTGGAATAGTTCTCTGGTGGGATGGTGCCGCGCCACGCTTCCCACACCAGCCACAGGATGCACCCGATGCCCACGATGATGTGGATCCCGTGGATGCCGGTCATGATGTAGTAGAAGCAGAGGAACAACTGGATCTTGCCCGGGTCGGCGGGCGCGGCGGTCGAGCCTTCGTGGTTCCGCAGCGCCAAATCGCGAGCCCACGGCTCGTGATCCGGGTGCGATTTCGTCGCATCCGCAGCGAAGTACGCTTCGGCCTGGGCGTGCGTCATCGTGGCGATCGGTTTGACCGCCTCCGCGTACTCGGCCTGGAACATCGGCCCGGGAACATACCGCTCGTGAAGGTCGGCTTTGTATTCGAACCCCTTCACCACCATAAACGCAGTCCCCAGCGCCGCAGTGATGAGTAGGTAGCGGAGCAGCGCGGAACGGTCGCCGAGTTTCGCGGCCCTGATCCCCAGTGTGATGGTCAGACTGCTGGTGATCAGGAAAACCGTGTTGATCGTCGCGAACTTCCAGGCCAGGTGCGAACTGGCGAGGACAAACTCGGACGGGTACCACAGACGGTACACGGTGTACGCGCCGAAGATGCCCCCGAAGAACAGAACCTCGGTGGCGAGGAACATCCAGATCCCCAGCCGCTCGGACGCGTGCTGCTGACCCAGGTCGTCGAAGTGGTGCTTCAACACCGGTGAGTGGGTGCTAGCCGACAACTTCGGTCTCCTTCTTCATGGGTCCGGAAGGACCGGTCGGGCCATCGGAGCCACCCGGACCCGGAGGTTCCGGCAACCCGCGACCCATCTGATCAACGCCGATCGCGTACTCGTAGGGTCCGCACACCACGACTGGCGTGGCGTCGAAGTTGTGCACGGTCGGGGGGCTGGGAGTGATCCACTCCAGGCCCGTCGCGCTCCACGGGTTCGCGGTCGCCTTCTTGCCGAAGAACAGCGACAGCGGCAGGTAAATGCCCGGCAACAAGTAGCCCAAGCCCAGCACGCTGGAACCGGCGGTGGACAGCACGTTGTAGATCTGGAACTCTTGCGGGTAGTTCGGGTAGCGCCGCGGCGCCCCGTGGTAACCCATGATGAACTGCGGCACGAACGTGAGGAAGAACCCCACGATCATGATGATCGCCGCGACCCGACTCCACCAGTCGGAGTACATCCGCCCGGTCATTTTCGGCCACCAGAAGTGCAACCCGGCCATGTATGCGATCACCATCCCGCCGACCATCACGAAGTGGAAATGCGCCACCACAAAGTACGTGTCGTGCAGGTGGATGTCGGTGCCGAGTGTCGCGAGGAACAGACCGGTCAGTCCACCGACAACGAACAGCACCAAGAACCCCAGCGCCAAAATCATCGGCGCGTGGAATGTGATCGACCCCCGGTACAGCGTCGCCGTCCAGTTGAAGACCTTGATGGCTGACGGAACGGCCACGAGCATACTCAACAAACTGAAGAGTAGCGCGGCATAGAAACTGATGCCGGCGACGAACATGTGGTGCGCCCACAGCAAGAAGCCGACGACCGCGATGCCCATGCTCGACCAGGCGACCGCGTGGTAACCAAAGATGTTCTTCCGACTGAAGCACGTCAGGATTTCACTGACCACGCCCATCCCAGGCAGGATCATGATGTACACGGCCGGGTGCGAGTAGAACCAGAACATGTGCTGGAACAGGATCGGGTCGCCACCGATGGTCGGGTCGAAGATACCGATGCCCGCGGCCTTTTCGACCATTAGTAACAGCAGCGTGACGGCCACGACCGGCGTCGCCAGCAACTGGATCAGGCTCGTGCCGTAGAGCGACCAGACGAACAGCGGCAACCGACCCCACGTCATCCCGGGGGCACGCATCTTGTGGATCGTGACCATGATGTTCAACCCGGTCATGATCGAACTGAAGCCTGAGATGAACACGCCCATCACACCGGGCAGGATGTTCGACTGCGAGGAGCGTGAACTGTACGGCGGGTAGAGCGTCCACCCCGTGTCGATGCCGCCGACCAGCACGGCCCACCCGGAGAACGCCGCTCCGATCATGAACACGTACCAACTCGCGAGGTTCAACTTCGGGAACGCGAGGTCTTTCGCCCCGATCATCAGCGGGATGAAGAAATTCCCCATGACGCCCGGCACAGCCGGGATCAGGAAGAAGAACAGCATCATCACGCCATGCGCAGTGAACGCCCGGTTGTACGCGTCCTCGGTGAGGATGGCGCCGTTCGGCGACATCAGGTTCATCCGCACCAGCGCGGCGAAGATGCCGCCGATGATGAAGAACACACTGATCGAGCCGAGGTACAGAAGGCCGATCCGCTTGTGGTCAACGGTGAACAGCCACGACCAGATGGTGTGTGAGACGTTCAGGTAGTTGACGGGCGCCGGGGCCGGTTCGGGCGGAACCGGCGAGGTCGTAGCCAGCGCCGGGGTTCCGTGGGGAACTGCGATACTCATGGTGTTATTTCCCTCCCGGCGCAGGCGATTTGGTCCCCTCGGATGGCCCTGTGGGCGCCCCGACCGGTGGCACTGCCTGTTGATTATTCTTGGGCGTACCGCCCTTCTTCAAACTGCGAATGTAGGCGACCAGCAAGTTCATCTCCTCGGCCGATACCTGGCTCTCGTCGTAGGCCGGCATAATCTTCTCCCACCCCTCGACCTGCTTGAGACGCGGGCGGCGAATGGACTCGGCGATGTAGTGATCGTCCGCGATCTCGGCCCCGCCGCCGGCCATCGGCACCCGGCTGCCGTACAGCCCTTCCAACACCGGCGCTTTCGCGGTCGGGGTGGCGCTGTGGCAGTTGATGCACTGGAGTTTGAGGAACAACTGCTGCCCCTGTTGCGCCCGCGAACCGTCCATCGGCGTGTGGCTCCCCGGCATCGGCGTGAAACCCGCGAGGATGTCGCTGTATTCTTCTTCCTTCACGACCGCGATCTTACCGACCATCAGCGAGTGCCACGTGCCGCAATACTGGTCGCAATAGATGTGGTACTCGCCGAGCTTCGTCGGCTGATACCAGACGCTCGTGTAGCGGCCCGGCAGCACGTCGATCTTCGAGCGGAACGCGGGCACGCCGAAGTCGTGGATCACGTCCTCGGAGATGAGCGTGAGCTTCACCGGCTTGTTGACCTTCAGAACCAGTTTGCCGATCGACTTCCGCTCCTCTTCGGTCATGTTCCGCGGGTTGCCACCGATAATGACCCGCTGCCCATCCGGGTACTGGGCCTTCCACATCCACTGCTTGCCGATCACGAAGATCTCTTCCGAGTCGGCCGGCGCGTGTGCCGCGTGGTTGTACACCATGAGGCCGCCTGCGAAGTACGACAGGAACACAAACAGCGGGATGATGGTCCAGCCGAGTTCCAGCCGCGTCGAACCGAGGATGCGTGGCGTGCTGCCAGTAGTAGCCCCGCGCCGGTACACGACGCAGAAGTACGCCAGCGCCGCGTATACACCCAGCCCCACAACGCCCGTCGTGATGGTGATATACCAGAACAGAACCTCGAACTGGTCGGCCAGTGTGGACGCCCGCTCGGGGATGAACGGTAACAGGCTCATGCTCGTCATACGGCCCCCCCGGAGGGTAACGCGTTAGGCGGTGCGGAAACGGCCCCGTCGGATGGCGTGCCAGGCGGGTTGGTACGGGTCCGGCGCTCGCGCCGCAGCGCCAGGAACACGCCGCCCCCGACAAGCGTGAGCGTGAGGACACCGCCGACCTGCACCGCGCGGAGCACGTTGAGCGAGTAGCCCTTGTGCAGCGAATCGTAGCGGTAACACAGCATCGTGAGTTTGTCGAACAACGACCCGCCCTTCCCGTTGTTCGCCTCGATCAGCGACAGGCGGAGAGTCGTGGTCGGCCGGGTGAAATTCCGGCGTTTATTCAGGTCCGGCTCGTTACGTTGCTTGAGTTCGGCTTCGGTCAGTTCCGGCTTCGGACCGGCCCCGCCCCACGTCGCGTCCGGCGTCTCGAACTCGCCGTCGTAACTGATGCCGTAGAAGTATCGCGTGACCTTCCCGTGCGGCGAGAGAATAATCAGTCCGCTCGGGTGATCGTACTCCTTGAGCATCTTGTCAAACTCATAACGGAACCCGACCGCGCCGAGGAGTTCGGCACACGCGGGTTTCGTTCCCGTCAGGAATCGCCAACCAGCCTCGACGCCCGGTCGGCCGTATTCGCCCACGTAAGCGGCCTTCTTTTCCTTCGCCAGCCCGCCGTGCTCCTTCGGGTCCATGCTCACGCAGACGACGTTGAACTGGTGCCCGATGGAGTAATCCGTTGGCATTTCGCGAAGTGCCGCGACCAACCCGTTGAGGATCTTCGTGCACAGCATCGGGCACCGGTAGTACACCGGCACCAGGATCGTCGGCTTGCCGTTGATGCACTCCCGGAGCGTGATCGGCTGTTCGTCCTCGTCGCGGAAAGCGGTGTCGAGCGGCACCTGCGCGCCGATCTGTTCGTCGATGCGGGCGGCAGACAGCGAGTTGCTCTTCGGGTCGTGCGCGGGAACGACGCCGTCGTTCCCGGCACGAACCTGGAGCGGGAGCGCGACGATCGCACTGAGTACCGCGAGGAGGGCGAATCGCGTCAAGCGAATCACTTCTTCTCCTCCTTCGGCTTCGGAATCGGGGCAGGCTCCGGCTTCACTTCGGGCGACTTCGGCGGCACGGCAGTTGAGCCTTCGGCGCCGCGCCCGGCGTTCGCGCCGGTTGGCACGTGCCGCGACGCCTCGGGTGACAGCGCCGGCCCCGACGACTTGAACTTCGCCTTCAGTTCGCCGTCGTTGAGAGCCATCGTCTTGTCGAGTGGAGTGCCGTTGGAAGCCTTGTAGAGTTCCGGGAACCGGTCTTTGTTCGGGATATTGTCTTCCGGGTGCAGGTGCGGCGAGTTCCCGTCCTTCAGCCTCGTGCTGGTGATCGCATGCGGGTCGTGCCGCGTGTTGAGTCGGTCGAGCTGATCGAGGCGCGGCTGATCGACTTCCTTCCCGCGCCCGGTGCGTCCCAGGCGCGTGTTCAGGTCCGCCTGATTGCGAGCCTTCGCTTGCGGGTGGGCGTTCGGGTCCACGGTCGGCTTCGAGTAGATCGAGAACAGAACCGTGACTGTGCCGAACGCGAGCACGAAAAACAGGATCACGAGTAGCGGTACGCTGAGGACGGTCTTGGTATCGTACCTGTCTTCTTCGTAGCCTCGCTTGATCGTCTCCGGCGACGGCGGGCCGCTGACATCGTGGTCGTCCGCTGGCAGCGATCCGGGCTGAACCGGCGCGAGTACCTTCACCGGATCAGCACCGGAGTTCGGGCTAGTGGCCATGAGTGTGCCCCTCCGGTAGCAAGAACGCCTGGTTGTTCGGGAAGATCGGCCGCTGCTTCAACTGGTAGACGAAGTACATCAACCAAATGCCGCCCACGCCCAGAACCGCGCCCACGTCCATCAGATACGTGGGGAAGTGGTTGTGCGACGGTGCGCTCGGGGCAACCCACCAGATCACGTCGACACCGGCGATGACCATCAGGTACAGCGCGACGCACCGCAACCGCTTCGGGTGAAGTTTAATGTTGCGGAACAGCAACAGCACGAACGGCAGAGCAAAGTGCAGCGCAATGAGCGACGCCGAAACGAACCACCAGAACGACCGGTGGCCGTGTTCGTTCGACCGCTTCAGGTAGAACGGGATCTCTTCCGGCAGGTTCCCGATCCACACCAGCATGAACTGGCTGAACGCGGTGTACGACCAGAACAGCGTGAACACCAGCATTAGCGTGGCCATGTCCAGTTGGAACTTGGGCCGCATGAACCCTTTGAACGGCGGCTTGTCCGCGATCAGCAGGAACATCGAGACGCCGAACGCCATCGAGGTGAGGAACGTGTTCACGGCAAAGATGACCGGGAACATCGTGCTCGACCATCCGGGCTCGAGCGACATCGTCCACTGCGTCGCCGCGGAGGTGGTGATGATCGCGAAGATGATCAACCCCGGCCCTGAAATATTCTGGAGTTTGATCAAGCCGCGATCCACGACCCGCGGGTCGGTCGCGTCGGAGGTTTCCTTGCCCCACTTGTTGAGGAAGAAAATCAGGAGGCCCCACACGCTGAACACGATCGCGCTATTGAGGAAGAATCCGGGCGCCGAGAGGAAGCCGTAGATGCCTTCGTCGCGTTCTTGGCGCTCGGCCTCCTGGCGGTCGGTGATGGCCTTGTTCAGGTGGATCAGCCCGAGTTTCTCCGCTTGTTTTCGCTTGTCGCCGGGGTCGTCGCTCGCCTCGTTCTTGACCTCGTGCGAGTCGTGTGCCGCCGCGTGCCCAGGACTCGACCACCAATACGGCGACACGTGGAGCGAGTCGTTCGTGGCGACGGCGATCGCGACCGGCGCGAACAGCACGATTGTGAGCGGGAGCGTGCGGGTCGCGGCCTCGAACGGTCGCGTGAGCAACAGCCCCCACGAGGTCTTGGCGACGTACCGAATCATGAGCAGCGCGAGCGCCCCGACTGGCAGACTCAACCAGTAGGTGAACCCGGACAGGTACGCGACCATGAACCGCGATTTGGCGTCGCGCTTCGCGGCGTCGCTCTCGGCGACGTCCATGTTGGCGAAGCCGGCGACGGCGAACAGCACCCAGCCGACGACGGCCATGATGAGCGCGACACGGGTGTACCCAGACCAGTCCGGCTGGTCGGTGTGCGCCGGCGGTGCGGCGGGAGCGGTCGGTGCGCCGGGCGGCGCGGCAGCAGTACTCACTTCTTCCCTCCCGCGGCGGCATTCTGGCTCAACTGCAACGCGCGGATGTACGCGATGATCCGCCACCGGTCGGCGGCCGGAATCTGTGCGGAGTAACTCGGCATGCCGCCGTACCCCTTGGTGATGACTTCGAAGTAGTACCCGACCGGCGCCTCGTCCATCGGCACGCGGTGGCCCCAAAGCTTGTAGCCACGAGACAGGCCCAAAGCGTTACGCTCGGCTTTTACCCGCTCCGCGTGTTTCTTCTTCGACGCGTCGTCCGCGACGCTTTCCCCATCTCGAACGCGAGACAATTCTTGCTCTTCCGAGTCGCTCACCGTCTTGGTGTGGAACGAGGTCGGCGTGAGGTAACCGCGTTCCCGGACCTTCCCCATCCCGTTACCAAGCGGCCCATGGCACACCGCGCAGAAGATGGTGTACCGCTCCTGTCCGCGTTTCAGGTCGGCGCTGGTGATCTGGAACGGGTACTCGTCCGCGTACACCTTGATGGCGTCGGTTGGGGCGTATCGCGGGGTCCCTACGGACCGCGCGAGCCGGTCCGCGTCCTTCATGATCGGCGCGTCAACGTTGGCGATGGGCACGCCATACTCGTAACTCCGCTTCCACTCGGCGGCCGTGAGGCCGGTGACCATTGGGTCAGTTTCGAGGCGCTGAGCGCGGTGAATAACACCGCGTTCGAGCGGCCGGCTGCCTCGCTTATCCGCGAAGAACTCCGACTCTTCGAGTGGCCGGTAGTACGGCTGGTCGGCCATCTTCTGGCGGCACCCGGTAGCCGTTCCCATGAGGGCAAGGCCCGCGGCGCAAATCGCCCACAGAACACATCGCGATTTCATTTGACCGGAGGCAGTCATTCCATCACCTCCTCGACCGAGAGTGGGTGGAGGTCATTGAGGAACGCACGGGTCGCGACGAGGTCGAACTTCGGGTCGGTCGCTTCGATACACACGAAGAACCGATCGCAACTCGCGCGATCAAAGGTCTTCGAGTTGAACAGCGGGTGGTTGTATCGCGGCAGCCCGCAAATCGCAAGCAGCCCGAACAAGCCGGTGAGCGCGGTAGTGAGCACCATCATCTCGAACGTGATGGGCACGAACGACGGCCAACTGAAGTACGGGCGCCCGCCGATGTTCAGCGAGTAGCCCCAGGTGTTGGCCCAGTACTGCATAATGAACCCGGCACACGCCCCCGTGAGGCCGCCAATGAACATCACCGGTCCCATCTCGGACTTGGGGAAATTCAGCGCGTCGGCCGCTTCGCCCACGGGGTACGGGCTGTATGCGTCCAGGTGCGTGTACCCGGCGGCGGTGGCCTTCGCGGTCGCGTGCGCCATCGCGTCGCCGGTCTCGAACTCGGCAAGCAACCCGTATGTAACCGGAACATCCGGGCCCGCGTGATGATGCGAGTGGCCCGGTTCGTGACCGGCGTCGGGGGTGACGGTCGTACTCATGGTGCGTTCTCCATGATCGAGTGGCCGCCGCCGCCGCCCTGTTTCTTCGGCAGGAGCTCGCGCATCTCGGTGATCGAGATCATCGGCAGATATCGGAGGAACAAGAAGAACATGAACAGGAACAGCCCAAGCGAACCGATCATCGTGGCGTAGTCCCACAGCGTCGGGGCGTAGTGACCCCACGCACTCGGCAGGTACTCGCGTGCCAGCGTAATCACGATCACGTAGCGTTCGAACCACATCCCGATGAGGACCGAGATACAGATCGCGGACATCCAGAAGGGGCTGGTGCGCATCTTCCGCGACCACAGCGCCGTGAGCGGGAACGCGCAGTTGAACCCGATCAGACACCAGTACGACCACCCGTAGGGGCCGAACATGCGCTCGATCGTCGTACCCCACTCGTAGAGCGTGTGGCCGTACCACGCCATCCACAGTTCGCTGAAGTACCCGTAGGTGACGAGGAACCCGGTCGCCAACATCACCTTCCCCATGATGTCGAGGTGGTGCTCGGTAAAGAAATCTTCGAGTTTGTACCACTTGCGCACGGGGATCGCGATGACGACCACCATCGCGAACCCAGAGTAGATCGCCCCCGCGACAAAGAATGGCGGGAAGATCGTCGCGTGCCACAGCGGCACGATACTCACGGCGAAGTCGAAGGACACCACGGTGTGAACCGAGAGTACGAGCGGCGTGCTGATCCCGCCCAAGATCAAATAGACTTTCTCGTAGCGGCGCCAGTGGATCGCCGAACCACGCCAGCCGAGTGCGAGCAGACCGTACACGATCCGCTGCCACCGCTTCTTGGCCTGGTCGCGAAGGGCCGCGAGGTCGGGAACCAACCCGAGATACCAGAACACGAGCGACACGGTGAAGTACGTCGTCACCGCGAACACGTCCCACGTGAGCGGGCTGCGGAACTGCGGCCACACACCGGCGACGTTCGGGAACGGGTACAACCAGTAGAAGAACCACGGGCGGCCCATGTGCAACAGCGGGAACAGACCCGCGCACATCACCGCGAAGATGGTCATGGCTTCGCTGAACCGGTTGATCGACGTGCGCCATTTCTGGTGCAAGAGGAGCAACACGGCGGAGATCAGGGTGCCGGCGTGGCCGATGCCGATCCACCACACGAAGTTCACGATCGCGAAGCCCCAGGCCACCGGGACGTTGATGCCCCAGATCCCGACGCCCATGTAGAACAGCCAGCACACCGCGAGCGCCAGCACTTGCAGCATGGCGAAACCGGCCAGGAAGCCGATCCACCAGCCACGCGGGTGGTTGCCGTCGAGGACGACGTTGCCGATCGCGTTGCCGACGGACACGAGGTCGTGCGGCTTCCCGGTATGCGTGCTCTTGATGAGCGGGTGCATCTCGGGTTCGAGCGGCAGCTCGGTCGATCGAGCAGGAGGTAGTTCCGCTGTCGCCACGTCAGGTTCCTCTTGTAAGTAGTAGGCACACTCCACGTGCCGTTGTTAATCTCGAAGCAACGGCACACGGGGTGTGCCTACTACTCTCACTTCGGCATTGCGGGATTCGGGTTGCGAATCGCGGCCATGTGCGTGAGCCGCGGTCGGGTGTTCAGTTCGGCCAACAGCCCGTAGTTGGCAGGTTCGTTCTTCCAGCGGGCAACGGCGCTATCGGCGTCGTTGAGGTCGCCGAACACGATCGCGCCCGACGGGCACGCGGACTGACACGCAGTCAGAATCTCGCCATCGCGGATCGCACGCTGTTCCCGCTCGGCCACGATCTCTGCCCCGCGAAGGCGCTGCACGCAGAACGTACACTTCTCCATCACGCCGCGGCTTCGCACCGACACGTCCGGGTTGCGGCCCAACTTGAGCGTGTCGGTCTCCCAGTCGTTCCCCTCGAACGTGAGGAAGTTGAACCGGCGCACCTTATACGGGCAGTTGTTGGAGCAGTACCGCGTGCCAACGCACCGATTGTAGGTCATGTCATTGAGGCCGTCGGCCGAGTGGACCGTCGCGCCGACTGGGCACACGATTTCGCATGGAGCGTTCTCGCACTGCACGCACATGACCGGTTGGAAGTACGTCTTGATCGCGTTCGCGTCCTTCGCGCCCTTCATGTCGGCCGTGACAGACTCGTAGTACCGGTCGATGCGAATCCAGTGCATCTCGCGGCCCCGAGTTACCTGCCGCTTGCCAACAACCGGGATGTTGTTCTCGCTGACACACGCGATCACGCACGCGCTGCACCCGGTACAGGCGCTGAGGTCAATCGCCATGCCCCAGCGCCGGCGCTGCGCGTCCTTGAGGCCCGGCGACAGCACCTCGGCCGGGTTGTACATGTTCAGCGGGTGCAACCGCTCGTCGTGCGGGTGGTGACCGTTCTTGCCGTCCTTCTGCTTCGGCAGTGGGATGTTCTGGTTGATCTCCAGAGTTTCGGCCGAGGCCGTCGGCGGGATCTTCGCGAACGACGGGTTGTGCTTGTAGTCTTCGATGCTCCCCTTACGGACCGGCTTGCGGTCGAGCAACTTCCCGGAGATCGGATCTTTCTCCGCCATCGCCCAGTGGCCCTGCGTGCAGGCGAGAACGTACTCGCCGGCCACCATCGCGACCTTCGCGCTCACGAACCACGGCGCCGTGGAGGTGCGAATCGGGTACGCGTTGAACCCGCGAACCGGCTTGCCCTCCACGTTCAGTTCGCCCGGTGTAGTCGCGATGCGACCGACGCGCCCGCCGTCGCGCCCGTGACCGAGATGAACCGTGATGGCCCCGTCCGCGTGTCCGGGGAGGATCCAGACCGGCGCCTTGATCTTCTTGCCACCCACGTCGATTTCGACGATGCCGACTTCGGCCCGGCCGTGTTCGCCGGCCCCCTTGTTCCACTCGTAATAGGTTTCCATGACGCCGAGTTTGTCGGCTGTCTTCGGACTGAGGAACGCAGCGTTGTCCCACGAAATCTTGGTCAACGGCTTGGGTAACTCCTGGAGCCAACCGTTGTTCGCGAACCGGCCGTCGTGTAGCGACGGACACGCGCGGAAGTTGATTTCATATTCGCCCGACCCCTGCACTGGCGGTGAAGCCGGTGCATCCGCTGCCCAGTTCTTCGCGAGGGTCGGGGCAACCGCCGCAGGCGCGGACCCGGACACGAACCCGGCCCGCACCGATTCCTGCCAGAACGTCTCGAACGACTCGTCGCGCTTCTGCCCCGCGAACCACGTCCTCCACGTCGCGCGAACGACGTCGAGCGGGTCGCGCGACGCGGCCGGAACGCCCAACTTGTCGTCGCCGTCCTTCGCGTCCGGAAGAACAGCCGCGAGCAACTCAATCGCGGACTTGCCGTGGTGCAGCGGCGCGATGAGCGGTTGTTGAATCGCGGCCGTGCCGTCGTGCCCGCGAATGTCGCCCCACGCTTCGAGGTAGTGCGCCTCGTTGACGTGCCACTCGCACAGCACGCCGGTTTCGTCCTGGCGCTGTCCGAGGTGGAACGTGAACTTGCTCTTGTCGTCGGTGAATGACTTCAGCGCGCCCGCGAAGTCGATGTCCGCGGGGGCCGTGAACGCCGGGTTCGCGTCGCCGATGACGAGCAGCACATCGACCGACTTGGCGGCGAGTTCGGCGGTGAGCGATTTCAGGTCGCTCATCTTGTCGGCGACGGTGACCTCGGTCGACGGCGCGAGTTTCACCGTTTGGCCGATGTTGCCGAGGTGCGCGTTGATCGCAAACGCGAGGGCATGCAGCGAAGCCGGCGCGTGATCACCAACAACAACAACCGTAGTGCCCCTCGGCCGTTCGGTCGGCTTGTCGCCGGCTTTCTTCGCCGCGATGAACCGCAGATCGTCCGCGAGCGGCTTAAGCCACGCCTTCGCTTCGTCACTCAGCGCGCCACCGGCTGGCGCGCCCATCACACCAAGTTCCGTCGCGAGGGCACGAGCGAAGGTTTCGAGTTGGGTGCTGAGTTGCGGCAACCGGTGGTCGGCGACGGCACCAGTGTTCGTCGGCATGCACTCGACCGCGTACAGGCGGTTGACCTGATCCGCCTTCACGCCTTCGGGAGTACGCTTGCCGGCGGCGATGTCGGCCGCTTCCTTGCCGTTCTGCCGAATCTTGCGGCGGTCGGCGAAGTCGCGTGCGTAGCGAACGTGCCCCGGACCGGTGCAAAGGAAGTCGGCGTCGAGCGACAGAACCACGTCGGCCTTGAGGAAGTCGTAGGTCGCGCGGAGCGCCGACCCGAACGCCTTCGTGGCGCCTTCGCGGGCGCTCGCGCTGCTGACCGCTTCGTACTGAACCCACCGCGAATTGGGGAACACCGTGAGCAAGCGAGAGATTTGCGCGCCGAGCGTCGGCGAGGTCGTGGTCTCGGTAAGGACGCGAATCTTGGCGCCGGCGGAGAGCTTCGCACGGAGAGCGGAGAGAGCTTCGTCGTACCCAGCCGTGATCCCGCGACGGGTGACGCCGCGCGAGCGGTCCGGGTCGTACAGGTCGAGGATCGACGCGAGCGAGTGAAGGCTCGCCCCGCCGAGGCTGGAAGGATTGTCCGGGTTGCCTTCGATCTTGGTCGGCCGGCCTTCGTTGCTGCGAACCAAGACGCCCTGACCGTACCCACCAAACGTCGCAGAGGTGGCGAAGTACAGCGGCACGCCCGGGATGATTTCGTCCGGTTGCGTGGTATACGGGACGATCTTGCGCTGCGACGCGGGGCGAAGATTGCAGCCAACACCGGTGGAGAGCGCGAGCGACGCGCCCATCAGCGCGAGGAATCGACGGCGGCTCGGCTCGTCGGTGAACTCGGTGGCGCCTTCGGGGAACTCGTTGAGTGCCGCTGCCTGGTATTCGGGCGACGCTTCGAGTTCGTCCAAGCCGCGCCACAGGGGCGGCGCGACGGATTCGTTCGCGGGGGTGTCCGTGCTGTCGGGTTTCATCGCTACCTCTTCGCAGAGTGTTTCGTGTTTTGTGCTTTGTCCGGCGGCTGGCGATCACCGGCTCGCCGCGAACTCCACGAAACACCAAATCCCAAACACCAAACACTACCGATGGCACATCGAACAGTTGGTGAGCGTGACCGCGTCGCGCACGTTGTAGTGATCCTTCAGGAACAGCCCGAGATCCTTCTGGCTCGTCGGGCGGTCCTTGAACTCCTTCTTCTCCGCGTCGTACACCGCCGGGTCGGACAGAGCCGGGTGCGGCTTCCCCGCGAGCGTGCCGTTGTACCCGAAGTCCTCGGCAGTCCACTTCGCCGACGTGCTCGGGTCGTACTGCATGTTGAAGACTTCCGACTTCGGCCGGAGATGCTTCTCGGGGGCGCGGTGGCACGCGATGCACCACTCCATCAGAAGCGTGCTGTTCTGCCTCGTCAGATTCATCTGGTCGAGTCGGCCGTGGCAGGTGGCGCAACCGACGCCCTTCGCAACGTGGATCGAGTGATTGAAGTACGCGTAGTGCGGGAGGTTGTGGACCCGGGCCCACTCGATCGGCTTGTCTTCCTTGTAGCTGTTGCGCACCGGCTCCAGCAGGTCGGCCCCTTGCCAAATTTGTTGGTGACAGTTCATGCACGTCTTGGTCGGCGGGATGTTCGCGAACCCGGACGACTCGACGCTCGTGTGGCAGTAGACGCAGTGAATACCGAGTTGGCCGACGTGGTGCGCGTGGCTGAACGCGACCGGTTGTGCCGGGGTCTCGCCCAGGCCGGTCGCGTAGCTAGACCGGTAGAACGCGGCTCCCGTCACGCCTGCCCCGCCGGCCAGAAGCGGCGCGGCGAGGATGAGCATTTTGGCGATCGGGTTCAGCGCTTTCGGGAAGATCTGGGGCATTGCGAGCCACCTTTCCTGCGGATCCGACCTCACCGATTCCGTCGTATCTTGAAAGTAGTAGGCACAATCCGTGCGCCGTTGCTACTCCCTGTGTGTCGCGACGGCACATGGAGCGTGCCTACTACTTTGCTCAACTCACCACAGCCACGGGATCGTGTCCCACTGTGCGTACCGCAGACCCTGGTTCAGCGTCACCGTGAGCGAGAGGCTGACCGCACACAAGAGCGTGCCGACCATCGCGTAGTTTTCGCCACGCAACCCACCCTTCACGCCACGAGCAACCGAAATGAGACCGAGCAGAAAGCCCACGGTCGCGAGGATCGAGGTAAACGGGGTCCACCAGAACACGCACGCGGAGAAGAAGCCCATGCCCACCGACGCGGCGGCCATGCCACGAGCGACGTAGGAGTCGTTCGGCGAGCGATTGCCGGGTGCGGTCGTTGTCGGGGGGTGTTCCACAATCGGGTCTCCGTCCGGGGAGTCGCGGCGAGGGTCGGCCACGGCTTCGTGCGTAGTCACCTTCTTCGGTCGCAAACGGGCCACGGAAACGCGAGTCTCCGGTCGTTTGCACGACTGGGAAGGTGGTGGATGTGTCCCCTTCCCGCCGATGGTGCTTGTGAATTATGACCGGCCCGCAGGAGTGTCCACCTGACTTTGCCGCTAACTTCACAAAGTCGACATGGTAATCACGCGGCAAGGGAACACAACAGAAAAAACCGGAAAACAATGCAGTGACAACTCGATGTCATTCAAGAGAAGATGTCAGTACCCAGAAGAACGAACCACGATCGCGGAAGTGAAGAGCCCAAAGAAGAACGGCGACCGGGGTGTTTCCGACCGCCGTTCGCGTTGTCAGCGCGTGGCTGGTTTCACGCGGCACGGCGATTCATCGGTGAGGCACGATTGTCCAGTATGCGCATCAGGGAATCGAACTGGCGGTGTGCATTGTACTGCTCAACGATGGTGCGCGCGTGCAGCACGCCGGGGACGTACAACAGGAGTGTCAGGCCAAAGTTCTTGGCGGCTTGTGACGGGGTCGCGGTCAGTAGCACCGCGAACGGTGGACACAGCATGACGAGAATGACCAACATGGGACGACTCCGTTGTTCGAGTCCGTTCGGCGAGGATGAAACAACGACACTCTACAGGACGAAAGGTTAGGAGGTGCTTAACGAGTTCTTAAGGGCGGATGATAATCTGAACTCGTCGCGCCAGCGAGACGGTAGTGCCGGGTCGCCAGATCCAACTGTCACACACCACGCTCCGCTGCTCGCGCCGTTTGGAACGCGATTGCAACGCCTGTTCATGCGACGCACGCGACGCGCGGACATTTCATGCGGCGATTACCCGCTGGCGAACGAAGGGTTGGAAGAGCAGTTTTACCTGTTTGAAGGTGACCGCGAACAGCGGTGTTTTCCACCGCTTGCGACTTCGCGAGCGGCAAATCCAATTACTGATCAAACTTGATCGTCGGGTCTTTCGCCTGCATTCGCTTGCGGTCGGCGGGGTCGGCCAGCGCGTGCAGGAAGTGGACGATATCCCAAATCTTGTCCGGCGTGCGCGGTGCGACGTTCGTCACGTGCTGCCCGGACGAGGGCATCGCAACCGGCGCAATGCCGCCGTAAATGCGCGCGTAGAGGTCTTCACCCGTGCGCCCGCCGCGATAGACCCCAAGCGTCAAGTTCCGGGGTTGCACGATCGTCCCCCACGCGTCCCACTTCAGTTGCTGAACGCGGCCGTAGTTCGCGTGGCAACCGGTACACCCGAAGTCGGACGAGTTGTACAACCGATAGCCGCGAACCGCCGACTCGATGCGGTCCTTCTCAGTCATCGATTGCGCTTGCGGAACTGGGATTGGGTTCTTCTCCGCGACGCCCCAATTGGTGAGCACCGCGAGTTGATGCTGCACGAACAGCCAGTCGAGTTCACCGCCCTCGTAAATGGGATCGTCGCCGCCCGGTTTGATCGCACGCGAGAGCGTCGCGAACTCGGTCTCGCCGCGAACGCTCAGGTGAATCACGTAACTCACAACGTCGTCCAACTCCACCGCAGTTAGGCTGGTGAACGCGGGCATGATGGTGCCATCGATGCCGTTGCGAACGGTCTGCTTCAGGTCGGTGCGGCGCGCCTTGCCGCCCGCACCAAGACCGGCCTTCTTGGGCGCGGTCGGCGGGGGGAATGCGGTCACGTACTTGAACACGCCCTGCCGGTAGTCGCGCGGCATCGGGCCGGCTTCGACCGCGTAGGCCGGATCACCGGCGCCGCTCGGCCCGTGACACTGCAGACACCACCGGCGGTAGACCACCGACCCCCGCGCCAGTGTCGCGTCATCGAGTTTCAGTTCCGACTTCGCGGCGCTCGCCTCCTTCCAATCGGCTTCCCAGTCCTTCAGTTTCGCCTTGCCGAGTTTCGCGCGAATGTCTTTCAGGTTCGCGCCAAAACTCACCGACTGGTCGAACCGCACCACGCCGGTCGCGACCATGTGTTCCCACGTCGGAATGCGAACGGTCGGCGCCGCCGACGTGCCGAAGTGCGCATCGAGGAGCCGCGCGATCCGGTCCCCCTGGGCCGGCATCCACACGTCCTGTTCGTAGAGAGTGGGGTCGAGGATCGCCTTGTTGAACTGCTTGCGGAGATCGCCCGCGAGGTCCGCGTCGGGCGCGTTGGGGAGTAACCGCACGCTACGGAGCGGCGGGAACTGGGCGGTGTACCACCGTGTCGGCGCGCCGTCGGGAATCTTCACCGCGAGCAGATCGGTGCGTGCCGGGTAGCGACCGCTCGGGACGGTAAGCGTCGAGGCAGGCGAAGGCGGGTCGGTGGGCGGAGAGGTTCCGCACCCAACGAGTGCGAAGGAACTGAGCGCAACGCACAGAACCAAGGGACGGGGGTGATTCATGGTGTATTGCAATACGCGTTCTTGTTCGTCGTGCCCCGCTTCAGTGGGTCACGACGGACCTTACCGCCATTGTGTTGCATTCCGGTATAAAATGCGAACAATGAACCCCGTCGCCTCTCCGACGGACAGGTCACAGTTCGCGGAATGCATTCTATGAACCGGGCCGTTCGCGCCACCGCAACACTCAGTCTGCTCCTGCTCGCACTCCAGGCACATGGCCAGCCGCTGGCCCCACCGGAACCGGCCACGCTGCGCGGCGAGTCCGCACAGACCCGCAAGCGGCTCATCGAGATCGAACAGAAGATGACCGTGGGCAAACACGCCGACGCCGCCGACGACCTTCAACGCGTTCTCGATGAGTCCGGCGACGACCTCATATTTGTTGAACCGAACCTCGCACGCCCGGCGCGATGGGTCGCGCACCAACTCCTCGCGAAGCTCCCTGGCGATGTGCTGAAGACGTATCAGGATCGCGTCGAGCAGCCCGCGAAGAAACTGCTCGCCCAGGCGAAAACGACCCGCGACCCGCGACCGCTGTGGCAACTCCTCGACCGCTACTTCGTCTCCCGGCCCGCCGACGAAGCTATTCTGCTGCTGGGCGATTTGCTGTTCGAGCGCGGCGAGTTCCGCGCAGCTGAACGCACGTGGCGCCGGCTACTGCCCGACGCGGGCGCCGATGTCACCTACCCGGACTCGAAAGCGGACTTCGCGCTCGTTCGCGCGCGGGTCGTGCTCGCGGCGATCTTCGCTGGTGACGCCACACGCGCAAAGGAGGAGTTCGACTACTTCAAGGTGAAGCACGCGACCGCGGCTGGCACGCTCGCGGGCAAAACCGGTCCGCTCTCCGAAACGCTCAAAGCTTTCCTCGACACCCCGCCGAAACTCGCGCCCGAAGCCGCAACACATTCGTGGCCGACCTACGGCGGCAGTCACGATCGCACCGGGCGCGCCGCGGGCGGCATCCCGCGATCGTGGCCCGCAAAGGCGTCGTGGGAAGCGACTCTTCCCGTCGCGAAAGACGACATCCGCAACCCGCCAGCGCGACCGCCGTTCGGCCACCCGGTCATCCTCAACGGCGAGGTATTCGTCGCGGACGCGACACGCGTCTTTGGCTTCGACCTCCTGACCGGCGAACGGACGAGGGCCTACAACCCGAACGCGACCCCGAAGTCCCCAACCACGTGCGCCTCACTCACCGCGTCTGGCGAGATGCTCTACGCGCGGTTCGGCCCGAGCGTCGTTCGCGCCCCGGAGGCTGTCGCGGGCGTGCCGGAAGAGTCGTCGTTGGTGTGCTTCATGCCGCAGGGCAACACGTTGAAACAACTCTGGCGGCTCAGCCCGCCGGAAGACGCGAAAGTGCCGACCGTGTGGGAAGGCGCGCCCGTCGTCGTTGGCAAGAGGTTGTGGGCGGTGTACGCGAAGTTCGAGGCCGGGCGCGTGACCCACGTCGCGGTAGGTTACGATCCGGTCGAGGGCAACGCGGAATCGCAGCGTCCGGCGTGGGTCACGGAGTTGTGCGACAGCGCGCAGGCCGTCTCGAACGACGGGCGCACGCGACAAGAGTTGCTCACGCTCGCGGGACGGCATCTCGTGTTCTGCTCCAACAACGGCGCGGTTGTCGCACTCGACGCGTCCACCGGACAGCGGGCCTGGGGCTTCCGGTATCCACGGGCGCGCAAGGCCGCGGCCCATTCGACCAACGATCCCAGCCCGGCGGTCGCGTTCGGCGGTCGCGTGTTCGTCGCCCCGGCCGATGGCGAGCGTGTCTACGGCCTCGATTCACACACCGGTCAACTTGTCTGGGAATCCGGCCCGACGGAAGGCGCGCGGATCATCGGCGTCGCCCGCGACCGCCTCGTCGTGAGCGTGACCGGCCCGCTCCGCGGGCTTCGCGCGCTGGCGTTCGACAGCGGCTCGCACCGCGTCGCGGACGGCGGCTGGGTGCAGTTCAACGGCGCGGGCACGCTCCCCTACGGGCAAGGGTTCGTCACCGACGACGTGATCGTTTGGCCGTCGCGAGAGGGGTTGTACTTTGCTGACCCCGACACCGGCCGGCCCATCGACGGGCGCCCGAACCCGTGGCACGCCCCGTTCCCAAACTTCCTCAAGAACTACTTCGGCCACCTCGTCTACGCCGACGGCGTGCTCGTCGTGGTCACCGCGACCCAGGTGTGGGGCTACCGCGCGGAACCGAACAAGATCGTTCCGCGCCCGGACTCCACACCCCGCGAGAGATTCGACCGACTCATCGCGAACGCCGAACGCGAGTTCGCCACCGACAACCGCGTGGAAGCGAAGCGCCTGCTGTGCGACGTGGCGACGAGCGACCTACCGGCGCCGCTGCGCGCGTGGGCCGCGGCGCGGCTGATCCAGTGGTCGCCGCACGTGGCCGACCGCAAGATGCTGCCAATTCCCGCTCCGAGCGCGCTCCGCCCGGAGCTAATGAACGAGTGGCTTCTCGGGGCTGACGGAATCCCGGTCACGCTCGAAACGTTCCTTCAGCAGCACCTCGGGCGCATTCCGCCAGCCGCGTCCGTGCCGCTCACCACGAACGAGAACAAACCGTGCGTGCCCGGGCTGAGCGCCGACTCCGACTTCGACCGCACGCTGAAGTTGCCATCCGCAGTGTCGCCGCTGCGGCCACTCGCCGGCGTGTCGTGCCGACCGAAGTGGTTGTTCGCCGCCGGGCTGCGAAAGGTAGTCGCGATACCGCTCGACCAGAGCGCGGAGAGCGAACACGTTGCTCCCGACGTGTTCACGCACGCGGCAAGTTTGCGAGACGGGTTCGTAGCGTGCGGGCCGAACGTCGTCGCGGTGTACGGCGTCGCCCGCGAACCGGTGTGGGTGTTCCGCGTGCCGGCGACTCAGCGATTGCCCACCGGCCCTCTGCCCTTGAGTGTGCGCGCTGGTGACACGCCGCCGGTGCCGTGTCTGTCGTCGTTCGTGCTCGCGGGTCCGTGGCTGTTCGCGCGCATCGGCGAATTCCACCTCATCGCGCTCGACCTTGAGGCGAGGCGCGTGGTGTGGGTACTCGGAACAACCGGCCGGAGCGGTTACGAGCCACTGGTGTTCGCTTCCACTCCGCGATTCGGACCGCACTTCGCAGTGAGCGGGAAGTTTGTTGTCGCGCAGCTCTCCGACGGGCGCCGTTGGTTCATCGAACTCGAAACCGGGCGGCTCACCGCGCTCCCCGGACTCGGCGAACACACGGCGCGAGTGAGTTGGCCGCACTCACCCACGGAAGTGGGCAACCACGTCGCGCTCGCCGACGGGCCGGGCAGTGTACGGTTCGTACAACTCAACGGGCACACGAAACTCGCGCGGTTCATCCAGTTCGGCGGGCGAGTGAAGTGGGCCTCCGACGCGGAACATACCGACGGTCTCGCGGGCGACCCGCCGCAGGTCCGCGCGTGGGGCGATTCAGTTCTCATCGCGGTGCGCCGCAACTACGGCATCGAAATCGAATGCGTAAACGCGGCCGACGGTAAATCGGTGTGGACCGACGGACCGGCGTTCGCGGACGCGTTCTCGATCGACCTGTTCGCGGCCGACGCGGACACCGATCGCGCTTACATCCCCGCTGCGAACAAACTGCTGGCGTTCGCGCTGCGCGACGGCAAGACCGCGTGGACCGCGGACCTGCCCGCCGCGCCCGGCGGCTGGGTGGTACGTGCTGGGAAGTCGTGCGTGATCGCGTACCCGGCGCAGGCGATTCCGCGCGTAACGACCGAGGTAGTCTTCGCGCGATTGGCGAAATCGTTCAGGGCGGAACCATTCGTGTGGCGGCTCCCCGGACTCGCGACCACACTATATGATGCGTGGGTCGATCGCGCGCTGCCGGTGTTGTTGTTCGACCCGGAAACGGGCAAGCGAGTGGGCAGTTACGAGATCCCGGCGCGCGGCCCAGCCGTGAGCGCGTGGTTCGACGCCGACACCGCCGTCTTCGCCACCGGCGACCGCGTCGTGTGGCTCAAATAAGTGGTCACAAGTCGAAAGACTGCGTCTGTGACTTGCGACTTGTGGACTTGTGACTGGAGAAAGCCGTGCCGGTGAGAGCGGAACCCGTGGGTCTGAGCGGTGACGACGCACACGCGGTCGATCACCTGCGCGCCGGCGCCGAGCGCATCCTCGAAGAGTGCGGCAAGGTCATCGTCGGTCAGAAGGACGTGATGGAACTGCTGCTCGTCGCGCTGCTGTCGCAAGGACACGCGCTGCTCGTGGGCGTGCCGGGGTTGGCGAAGACGCTCATGATCCGCACGCTCGCGGACAGCATGAACCTCACGTTCAACCGCGTCCAATTCACGCCGGACCTCATCCCGACCGACATCACCGGCACGCGAATGATCGAGGAAGACCCGGAGACGCACCGGCCCGTCTTCAAGTTCCTTCCTGGCCCGCTATTCGCCAACGTGGTACTCGCGGACGAAGTGAACCGCACGCCACCGAAGACACAGTCGGCGCTACTCGAAGCGATGCAGGAAAAGCAGGTCACGGTGGCCGGCGTGCGGCACCAACTGCCGGAACCGTTCTTCGTGCTCGCCACACAGAACCCGATCGAACAGGAAGGCACCTACCCGCTACCCGAAGCGCAGCAGGACCGCTTCATGTTCACGGTCAACGTGGGCTACCCGAGCGAAGAAGAAGAGTTCCGTATCATCGAGGCGACCACTTCCGCCACGCGGTCACAACCGGAGCGCGTGGTCAACGGCGAAGAGTTGATGGCGATGCAGCGATTGGTGCGCAAGGTGCCCGTGGCCGGGTTTGTGATTCGTTACGCGATGCGGATCGCTCGCCTCACACGCCCGGGCACGCAGGACGGCGAAGCGCCCGACCCGAACGTACCAGACTTCGTGAAGAAGTACGTGACCTGGGGCGCCGGTCCGCGGGCCGGTCAGAACCTGATCCTCGCAGCGAAGGCCCGCGCGTTGTTGCGCGGGCGCACCTACGTCGCAACCGAAGACGTGAAAGCGGTCGCGATGCCCGTGATGAGGCACCGCATCGTCACCAACTACAACGCCGACGCCGACCGCGTCACGCCCGACGAGATTGTCCGCAAGTTGCTGGCGCTGGTGCCGGCCCGCAGCCAGGAGTGAACCTGAGGGCGACGGTTGCAGGAGTTTGGGTTATGGCTTTCGGATTCCCGGCCTACCACACCAAACGTTACACCTTCTCAGATCCGCGGCGCAACCCACGCGAGCAGGTCGTCGAGGCGACCGCCGCGCTCGGCTGGTCAATCAAGAGCGAATCCGAGAACGTCATCCGGGTGGCGGTCGGTTTCAACCTCTGGTCGTCGGGCGAGCGCGTCACAATCGTATTCGACACGCCGAACGCGGTCACGGTCACCAGCAAATGCCTCATGCCAACGCAATGCTTCGACTGGGGCAAGAACAAATCCAACGTGCAGGCTCTCCTCGCTCGGCTCGAGAAATCATCCTCGTCAACTAACGACGAATCCTGGTGAGCGGAAGCGTTCCGCGCCGAACAACTATGAGCAACCCACTCGACACCGCTGTTCTGTCGCGCATCGACCGTCTCGAACTTGAGGCTCGGCTCGCGGTGGACGGCTACCTCGCGGGTAAGCACCGCAGCCCGAGACAGGGGCTCGCCGTCGAGTTCGCGCAGCACCGCGAGTACGCCCCCGGCGACGACGTGAAGCACATCGACTGGTCCGTGTACGCTCGCACCAAGCGCTACTTCATGAAGCAGTACGAGCAGGAAACGAACCTCGTCGCGTGGCTGATCGTGGACGCGAGCGAGTCGATGGGCTACGCGTCCGGCGAGCGGAGTAAGTACGACCTCGCCAGCACTGCAGCGGCGGCGATGGCGTACCTCGTGCTGCAACAAGCGGACACGGTGGGTTTGAGTTTGGTGGCGAACGGCATCCGCGCGTACCTGCGGCCATCGGGCCAGATGAACCAGCTCCGCGAAGCGTGTCGCGTGCTGGCGGACGGTCCGTTCCCAGGCAGTGGCGGGATCTCGCGCGGCGTCGATGAACTCGCCGGGCGCACTGGGCGCCGCGGGGTCGTGTTCCTGTTCAGCGACTTGTTAGACGACGTGCCCGACCTCCTCGCAAGCCTTCAGCACCTGCGCTACCAGAAGCACGAAGTCATTCTCTTCCACACACTCGACGCGGCCGAAATCGACTTCCCGTTCCGGCATACGACACTGTTCCGCGGACTCGAAGGGCTCCCGGAAATCCTCACCGACCCGTCCAGCATCCGCGACAACTACCTGAAGGCGCTTCACGCGCACATCGAATCCATCGAAGCGGGTTGTCGGCGGTTGGAGATCGACTACGTCAGGCTGCGCACCGACGCGGATTTGGGGCACGACCTCGCCGCGTATCTGCAAAAGCGCCACGGGCGCTAGCATTCGCCGCCGGGCTTCTGGTATGCTCTACCTGCCGCCGAACGACCGCTCCACCGGTCCCGCCTTTCCGAAGGGCTTCACCGATGCCCGTCCTGACCGATCCCGCCGCGTACTTTTCGCGCCGCACGCTTTTGCGATTCGCGCCGTTGTCGTTACTCGGTCTCGCAGCGCGAAGTACCGCAAGCACGCCCGAAGTCGGTGGCGGGAAGGCGAAGTCGCTGATTCTTTTGTACATGACCGGTGGACCGGCGCAGCAGGAAACGTTCGACCCAAAACCGGACTCGCCCGAGGGAACGCGCGGCGAGTTCAAGCCGACCGCGACGAACGTGAACGGCGTTCAGATTTGCGAACACCTTCCCTTGCTCGCGAAGCAGGCCAACCGGTACGCGATCATCCGCTCAACGTGGCACGGGTCGGACACGCACGGTGTCGGGGTTCACTACAACCTCACCGGATTGAAGCACGCCCCGCGATCATCCGGCGAACCGCAGGTAGACCGGCGCGACCCGCCGTGCATCGGTGCGGTGGTGCGGCACCTGCGCGGCGACCGCAACGGACTGCCCGGCGCGGTGCAACTCCCGCGGCAAGTCGGCGACCAGAACAACGCTTATTGGGGCGGGCAGCACGCGGGGTTCCTTGGGCCGCGCTTCGACCCGCTGTTCCTCCACGATGAAAACTGGCTCCCGGGCGATCCGCTGCCCGGTCTCGCACCGGCTTCGGATGTGAACCCAGAACGGCAATCCGCTCGCACCGGGTTGCTCGACGCGATTCAGGCTAACCGCCCGGGCGCGAGCGGCTCCGATCAGGATTTCATGCGGTTCCAGCGGCAAGCAATCGACATGCTCCAATCGTCTGCCGCGTGGAAGGCGTTCCGGCTGGACGACGAGAAACCGGGAACGCTCGTGCGCTACGGCGACAACCGCTTCGGCAGAAGTTGTCTCGTCGCGCGCCGGCTGGTCGAAGCCGGGGTCGGGTGCGTAACGGTGCCGTGGACGTTCAAGCAGTCCGAGCAGAACTTCGACACGCACAGCAAGCACTTCCCGAAGATGAAGGACAAGCTGCTCCCGACCATCGACCGCGCAATGGCCGCACTGTTGGACGACCTCACCGATCGCGGGCTGTTATCGGAAACGCTGGTGGGCTGGACCGGCGAGTTCGGGCGAACGCCGAAGATCAATGGCGGCGGGGGCCGCGACCACTGGGGTCGCGTGTATTCGACGGTCCTCGCGGGTGCTGGTGTGAAGGGCGGGCAAGTCATCGGCAAGAGTACGAAAGACGGCGGCTTACCGGCCGACGACGCGGTTCACGTGTCGGACTTCTTCGCGAGCATGTACCACGCGCTGGGCTACACGTCCGCGTCCGCGGTGAAGGACGTGGCCGGGCGCCCGCACCACTTCGTTCAGGGGCGTGTGGTCGCGAAGTTGTTCGAGTGAGAGCAAAGAACCTCTCCCCCCAACCCCCTCCCCTAAGAAGGGAGGGGGCTAAATCCGGCTCCCCCTCCCTTCTTAGGGGAGGGGGTTGGGGGGAGAGGTTCTTGTCAATTCCACGCGACGAACGGAACCGGCAGTAGGAACGCGTGCTGCTCGTAGAGCGTCGAGACGCCACCCCAGCCGAGATGCTGCGAGATCCACACCGCGAACACATATGCCACCACGACGGGAATGACGGCGAACCGGCCCATCCACCGGAACAGCCAGAACCGCGGTTCGCGCCGGCGTGCGCCGCGCGAGTAGGCCCAGCCACCGAGGACGCGCGCCGGGAAAATGAACAGCAGGAACAATAGCCCTTCGAGGAACACGAGGTCACGCGGGATCACTTCGATCTTCAGCAGGTAGAGCGGCATGGCGAACATCAGGTGGACCCACAGCGCGAATGCGAACGCGAGCGGCGCCCGTCGGTACACCTGCCGCACCGCCAGCACTTCAAAGAACGCTTGGAACCGGTGCGTGCGCGCGAACCGCACCTGCATGAACGGCACATACAGCACCACGATCCCGAACAGGAACGCACCGAGCAACCCCAGCGCCCAGAACCGGTGACCCAACCCGAGCAGCAGCAGCGGGAACGCGAGCCACATGAACGCTCCCGCGAACCCGCGAACGCCGAGCCAGAAGTAGTACGGCAGTCGCAACCCGACCAGTGTGTTCCACACGCGATCGCGTGCCTCGGTGCATAGCCCGCCGCAACACGCGCGGTACGCCAGCCACGGGATGTTGATCGGGTTCATGAAGTGCCGCAAGCGCCCGCCCCATAAAAGGGCGCCGACCACGTGCAGCACGAAAAACGTCGCGAACACCGTGAGAGTGACCTCCCACGCGTTCGCGATCGTGCTATTCGGATCGATAATGCGTGCGGCTTCGGCTTGCAGCGACATGAAGTACAGCGGCAGCCACATCAGCCAGCACGCGAGTACGACCCCGCCGAATAGCGCCGCGGTTCGCACGCCGAGGAAGCCGTCGCGGATGCGCCCGGTACGCGCGACGCGCCCGCTCGCTTCGAGCAAGTACCCGAGCGAGAGGAACTGCCCCAGTGGAATCGCGGCCAGCACCGACAGCCCCAGGAACAGCGCGACGACCCCAAAGCACCACTCCGCGACGGAATACACGAACTCGGCCAACCGTTGGAGCGGGTCTTTCGGCGAGAGCGGCAATACTACGGGCACTTCGCCGTCGAACTCCGGTTCAACGAGAAGCGGCGGCGCGACGGGTATGGCGGCGGCGGGCATGGTTCGCGTCGGGTGAGGTTGTGTGCGATACTCGTGTTACCTCCAAGGCTACCCAACGGTTTCGTGAAACGCGCCACGGCACCGCGGGGTATGTGACTGCGAATCTCCCTATCACACCGGAACGCGCTATGTGGGGCCGGAATCTCCTCTTTCTCGCGTTCATTCTCGTCATCGCTCTCGCGATGCGGGCGAGTCTGTTCCCGCTGTCCACCGCGTCGCGCAAGGTGAACTTCGATCCGACCCCCACCGAGAAGGACGACTTCCGCGCGGTGGTGAGCAAGGTCGATCAGTCGTTCCGCGAAGAATGGGCGAACAAAGAACTTCAACCCGCGGCGCGCGCGGACGACCTCGCCGTCGCGCGGCGGTTGTCGCTCGCGCTCACGGGCAGTGTGCCGTCACTCGAAGAGATTCGGCAGTTTGAAGAGCAACCGCCAGAAAAGCGACTCGACGGCTGGGCGAACCACCTGCTCCACGATCGCCGTTACGCGGACTACTTCGCGGGCCGGCTCGCGCGAGCGTTCGTCGGTCCCGAAGACGGGCCGCTCATCGCGTATCGCAAGCGCAGGTTCATCGCGTGGCTCAGCGACGAGTTGAAGCAGAACACGTCTTACGCGAAGCTCGTCGAGCAGATGATTTCCGCACAGGGGCTGAACACGGACAAGCCCGCGGTGAACTTCATCGCGGCGACCTTCGACGAGAACCGGAAAGGGCCGGACGCGGAGAAGCTCGCGATCCGCGTGACGCGCGCGTTTCTGGGCCTTCGCATCGACTGCGCGCAGTGTCACGACCACTTCCTCGAACCGGCGTGGAAGCAGACCCACTTCCAGGCGCTCGCGGCGTTCTTCGGTCAGACAAAGCACAGCGTCACGAACATCACGGACACGAACCAGGGCGAATACAAGTTCGAGGACCGCGTCTCGGGCGGAACGCACCAGATCGCGCCGGCGGTGCCGTTCCTGCCCGAGTTGCTCCCGGCACGCGGCACGCGGCGCGAGCGCCTCGCGTCGTGGGTGACGGACCCCGCGAACAAGTACTTCGCGCGCGCGACGGTGAACCGCGTGTGGGCAATGATGACCGGGCGCCCGCTGTTGCGGCGCGTCGAAGCGCAAACGCTCGCGGAGATGAGCGACGAGAAGATTCCGCCGGCGCTGCGCATCCTCGCAACGGACTTCGCGTCACATGAACACGACCTGCGCCGGCTCATCCTGCTGATTGCCTCAACGGAAGTATTCAGGCTCGACAGCGCCGCCGAATTCGACATCACCGACGCGCACGACGAAATCTGGGCGGTGTTCCCGCTGACGCGGTTGCGCCCGGAGCAGGTGATCGGCAGCGTGATTCAGTCCGCGAGCGTGAAGACGATCAACCAGCAGTCGCACATCTTCGTTCGGCTGGCGCGGTACTTCAACGAGAAGGATTTCGTGAAGCGATACGGCGACGCGGCGGACGACGAGTTCGAGCGCGCGCATGGCACGATCCCGCAGCGTCTGTTGATGATGAACGGCGACCTCGTGGACGGCAAAGCGAAGGACGAACTGTTAAGCGCATCAACGCAGATCGCGATGTTCGCGCCGACCGACGCGGCGGCCGTCGAAACCGCGTACCTGACGGTGTTAACGCGCCGCCCGACGCCGAAGGAGAGCAACCACTTCGCCGCGAAGCTCGCCAACACTACCGGCGACGAACGAAAGCGACGGCTCGCGGACTTGTATTGGGTGCTCTTCAACGCGACCGAACAAAGCTGGAATCACTGATGCCACACTTACACCGCCGAGAATTGCTTGCCGCCGCGGGCGCGACCTCACTCGCGTGGCTCACGCCGCTCGGAACTGCGCTCGCTCGCGCCGCGGAGAAGGAACGCACGGCCGCGAAGTCGGTCATCGTGCTGTGGATGGGCGGGGGGCCGAGCCAACTCGAAACGTTCGACCCGAAGCCGGGCACAAACATCGCCGCCGGCACCAAAGCCATCAACACCGCTGCGAAAGGCATTCAACTTGCGCCCGGTCTGGAATTGCTCGCGGACCAGATGCAACACGTCGCGCTCGTCCGATCGATCTGGAGCAAGGAAGGCGACCACGAACGCGGCGTCTACACGCTCAAGACCGGATACCGGCCCGACCCGACCGTGACGCACCCGTCGCTCGGGGCGATCGTCTGTCACGACCTCCCGAACACCGGCGTCGAGATTCCCAGGCACGTTTCCATCATGCCGGACCAGTGGCCCGCACGCGGCGGCGTCCTCGGCGCACAATACGACTCGTTCAAGGTGTTCGACCCAAAAGACAAGGTGCCGGATGTCACCCCGCACGTTCCCAAAGAACGATTCGAGAGCAGGATCGAAGACCTGAAGGTTGTCGAATCGGCGTTCGCGAAGGGTCGCGGAAAACGCGTCGATGCGACCGGACACAAGGACACGATGGAACGCGCCCACAAGCTGATGAGTTCGGACCAACTGAAAGCGTTCGACGTGTCGCAAGAATCGGCAAGTGTTCGCAAAGAGTACGGAGACACGCCGTTCGGTCGCGGATGCCTCGCGGCGCGGCGATTGATCGATGTCGGGGTGCGTTGCGTCGAAGTCACACTCGGCGGGTGGGACAGCCACGCGAACAATCATGAGATTACCACGCGGTTAAAGGGCACGCTCGACCCAGCATTCGCCGCACTGCTCCGCGACCTGCGCCAGCGCAACACGTTGAAGGACACAGTGGTGCTGTGCGTCGGCGAGTTCGGGCGCACACCGCATTTGAACGCACTCGGTGGCCGCGACCACTGGCCGCACAACTTCACCGCGGCTCTCGCGGGCGGCGGCATCAAGGGCGGCACCGTCGTGGGCGAAAGCGACCCAGCCGGCGGCAAGGAGTCAAAAGACAGACGCGCCGCCGAGGATCTGCACGCGACCGTCTTGAAGGCAGTCGGCATCGACTGGGAGAAGACGTTCCGCAGCCCGATCGGGCGCACGTTCGCGCGCAGCGAGGGCAAGCCCATCGACGCGATTCTGGGGTAGCTCGCGGCCCTCCGGGACCGGCGCTAAACCGGTGTGCTTTTGCACTTCGTTGGGGTATACTTCTCTCACCCCGCCCTGCTCTCCTCACAACCCGCCAACGCCACGATGATGCGTTCTCTCCTCACGCTGGCCGTGTTGCTCACGTTCTCACAGTTCAGTTTCGCGCAGGAGAAAGTAGACTTCGCGCGCGACGTGCTGCCCATCCTGTCGAACCACTGCTTCCAGTGTCACGGCCCCGACGAGAAGGCCCGCAAAGCAGAACTGCGCCTCGACATCAAAGAGGCCGCACTGCGCAAGCAAGGCGCGGTCATCGTGCCCGGCAAGAGCGCCGAAAGCGAGATCATCAAGCGCATCGAATCGGCCGACGCGAACGAGCAGATGCCGCCGAAGAAAGCAAACAAGAACCTGAAACCGGAACAGATCGCGATCCTCAAGAAGTGGATCGACGCTGGCGCGCCGTGGGGCACGCACTGGTCGTTCGTGAACCCCGTGAGAGCGGTGCCCCCGAACACGAAACACAAAACACAAAACGCAATCGACAAGTTCATCCTCACGCGACTGGACAAGGAAGGGCTAACGCCGAGCAAGGAAGCGGACAACGAGCGGCTCATCCGGCGTGTCACGCTCGACCTGACCGGACTTCCGCCCACGCCCGAAGAAGTCGATGCGTTCTTGAAGGACGCCACGCCGACCGCTTACGAGAAGGTCGTTGATCGGTTACTCGCATCGCCCAGATTCGGCGAGCGCATGGCGTGGGACTGGCTCGACGCGGCCCGCTACGCGGACAGCAACGGCTATCAGGGCGACGGTGAGCGCACCATGTGGCCCTGGCGCGACTGGGTCGTGAAGGCCTACAACGACAACCTGCCGTTCGACCAGTTCACGGTGTGGCAACTCGCCGGCGACCACTTGCCGAAGGCGTCGCGCGAACAACTGCTCGCGACCGCGTTCAACCGCAACCACATGATCAACGGCGAGGGCGGGCGCATCGCGGAGGAGAATCGCGTCGAGTACGTTTTTGATCAGACGGAAACGACCGCGACCGTGTGGATGGGCCTCACGGTGGGTTGCGCCCGTTGCCACGACCACAAGTTCGATCCCATCCTGCAAAAGGATTACTACTCGCTGTTCGCGTACTTCAACCAGACACCCGTGAACGGCGGCGGTGGCAGCGGCCAGACCGCACCCGTGATGGACTTCGGCACCACTGCGCAGGAGCAAAAGCGCAAGGACGCGCAAGCCGTGTTCGACGACTTGGTGAAGCAGATCGTGCCCATCGAGAAGAAACTGCGCGACGCGTCCGCGATCAAGGACAAGGACGGCAACTACGCCAGCACGCTACCGGCGCTGATCGAGTCGGCACTCCGCAAGGGGCCGAACGACCGTGTGGACCAGAACTACGACGAACTCATCAAGCACTTCAAGGACAAGGAGCCGGAGTATGTGAAGTTGCTCCCAGACTTGCGAAAAGCGAAGCAGGCGCGCGACGCGGCCAACACCGGCGTCGCAAAGGTCATGGTGATGGGCGACCTCCCAACACCGCGCGAAACATTCATCCTCACGCGCGGCGACTACAGCAAGAAGGAAGGCAAGGCCCTTCCCGGCGCGCCCCTGTTTCTCAACCCAGGGACCGCAGTCCCTGGGCGTTCGGCGCCACTTCAGAATCGTTTAGACCTCGCCAAGTGGATTGCCTCAAAGGAGAATCCGCTAACGGCGCGCGTTGCCGTCAATCGGCTGTGGCAGATGTTCTTCGGCACCGGCCTCGTGAAGACCAGCGAAGACTTCGGCGTGCAAGGCGAACGGCCCTCACACCCCGAGTTGCTCGACTGGCTCGCGGTCGAGTTCGCCGAGAAGTGGGACACGAAGCACCTCATTCGCCTGATCGTGACGAGCGCCACTTACCGGCAGTCGGCGAGGGTTACCCCGGAGTTGCTCGAACGCGACCCCGAGAACCGGCTCCTCGCGCGCGGCCCGCGCTACCGGCTGCCGTCGTGGATGATTCGCGATCAGGCGCTTGCCGCGAGCGGTCTGATGACGCCCACCTACGGCGGCCCCGCGGTCAAGACATACCAGCCGCCCGGCATCTGGGAAGAAGCGACGTTCGGCAACAAGCGGTACATACAAGATAAAGGCGAAGCGCTGTACCGCCGTAGCCTGTACGTGTTCTGGCGCCGCATCATCGGGCCGACGGTGTTCTTCGACGTGGCGAACCGGCAGACGTGCAGCGTGAAGACCACAACAACCAACACACCGCTGCACGCGCTCGTCACGCTCAACGACACGACCTACGTGGAAGCCGCCCGTGCGCTGGCACAACTCGCATTCGAGAAGGGCGGCACCACCGACGCGGAGCGGTTGAGCTTCGCGTTCCGGCGTGTGACCGCTCGCACGCCCACCGACGCTGAAGCGAAGATACTTCTCGGCGCGATGGAGAAGCAAACTAAAGTGTTCGCGGACAAGGTCGCGGCACTCAAGCTGCTGAAGGTCGGTGATTCGCCCCGCAACGAGAAACTGGATACAAGTGAGCACGCAGCCCTGACGAGTGTGTGCCTGATGATGTTGAACCTGGATGAGACGCTGAACAAGTAGTGTCTCGACCAGCCCGCAGCGCAAGCAAGGGTTCACGTGAACCCTTGCTTGCGCTGCGGGCTGGTCGAATCGAGAACCACCCATGAACCCATTCCTCCAGCACCAATCGCACCTGACGCGCCGCGCGCTCTTCGGGCGCACCGCGACCGGCATCGGCACCGCCGCGCTCGCATCGCTGTTGGGGCGCGACGCACAAGCCGCCGACAAGCCTCGCATCGGTGGGCTGAAAGATTTGCCGCACTTCGCCGCGAAAGCCAAGCGCGTCATCTACTTGTTCCAAAACGGCGCGCCGACACACGTCGATCTCTTCGACTACAAACCGGAACTCACCAAACAGAAGGGAAAGCAGATCCCCGATAGCGTGGTCAAAGGAGCGCGGTTCAGCACCATGACCGGCGGGCAGACCGTGCGTCCGTGCCTCCCCGAAATCACCAAGTTTGCACAGCACGGCGACGGCGGCGCGTGGGTGTCCGACTTCCTCCCGCACACCGCCAAGATCGCGGACGAGCTGTGCTTCGTGAAGTCAATGTTCACCACGCAGGTGAACCACGCCCCCGCGATCTGCTTCTTCCTCACCGGGTCCGAGATGCCCGGTCGACCCAGCATGGGGAGCTGGCTCACCTACGGACTCGGCAGCGAAACCGAAGAGTTGCCCGGCTTCGTAGTGATGACTTCACGCGACAAGGAAGCATCGTGCGGCCAGATCTTCTACGACTTCTACTGGGGCAGCGGGTTCCTGCCGACCAAGTTCCAGGGCGTAAAGTTCCGCGGGCAGGGCGACCCGGTGCTCTACCTCTCGAACCCCGATGGACTGAGCAAAGAGAGCCGCAGAGCCTCGCTCGACGACCTCGCGAAGTTAAACGAGATGACGCTGAAGGAGTTCGGCGACCCGGAAGTGAGTACACGCATCGCGCAGTACGAGATGGCGTACAAGATGCAGACCAGCGTGCCGGAACTCACCGACTTCAGCAAGGAACCGCAGAAGATTCTCGACATGTACGGCCCGGACGTGAAGAAACAGGGGAGCTTCGCGTACAACTGCCTGATGGCGCGCCGCTTGGTCGAACGCGGCACGCGGTTCGTGCAACTGCTCCACGCGGGCTGGGACCAGCACCGCAACTTGAACACGCAACTCAAAGTGCAATGCACCGACGTGGACGCGCCCTCCGCGGCACTCGTCGCCGATCTGAAGCGCCTAGGCCTACTGGATGACACGCTCGTGATCTGGGGCGGCGAGTTCGGACGCACTCCGTTCCTTCAGGGGAAGATTGAGGATGTGAAGAGTTGGGGTCGCGACCACCACCCGTACGCGTTCACGGTGTGGATGGCCGGCGGCGGGATCAAGAAGGGGACGAGTTACGGCGCAACCGACGACTTCGGCTTCGCGCCGGCGAAGGACGCGGTTCACGTCCACGACTTCCAAGCGACGATCCTTCACCTGCTCGGGCTAAACCACGAGAAACTGACGTTCCGCTTCCAGGGCCGCGATTTCCGCCTCACCGACGTTCACGGTAAGGTGGTCAAGGGACTACTCGCCTGACGGCTCGGCGCAAGTCGGAACGATCAATACCAGAAGAGGCCGAGGCGGTACATGCGGTTGCAGAACACGTGCCAAGCGAGGTAGCGGCGCACCGCCACCGCGATCTCGAGGTGGCTCACTTCCCGACCGTGAACCCGGCGCCGCAGGCGCTCCATTTCCTGTACCCCGGTGCTGGTCACCGTGCTCACCGTCTTGGACGACTGGTGAACCCGGAACGCGCCGAGGAACCGCGGCAGACGAACGATCTTTGCGCCCGCGTCCTGGAACCGCAAGATCAAATCCCAGTCCATCGCGAACCGAAAACTCTCGTCGATCCCGCCGACCTTGTCCCAAATCCGCCGACGCCAGAACATCGTCTCCTGGGGCACATAGTCGGCCCACTTCAGCACTTCGTTGTCGTGCTTCGGGAGCACCCACCTGCCGAGTTCCAGCCCAGCCTTGTCGATCACGACACGGTGCCCATACACCACGTCCACATCTGGATGTTTCTGGAAGTATTGAGCCACGGCATGCAGCGAACCTGGCAGGAGCAGGTCGTCCGAGTTCAGATAGGCCATGATCTCGCCGGTCGTGCCAGCGAAACCGAGATTGATCGCCTGGGACTGGCCGTTGTCCTTGCGAGACTCACACCGGTGTAGGCGCTCGCGGTAGCGTTGGAGTACCTCCCGGCTGCTGTCGGTGGACCCGCCGTCCTGTACCACGTACTCGAGTCGCGGGTACTCTTGGTCGAGCACGCTACAGATCGTCTGCTCCAGGAACTCACCCTGGTTGAACGATGGGGTGGCAATGGAAATGAGCGGCGGGTTCGTGATCGCCGGTTTGCGGCGATACCACCGCGGCACGTAGATCGGCTTGGGGGGCACACCGTATTCGAGTTTGCCGATCTGCCCCAACAGCCCGAGGTGAATCTTGATCTGGTGCCGGATCCAGTGCTTCAGCGGCATCGGCGGGCGTGGCTGATTCGACGCTCGAACCACCGCCCTCAACCCGGCCAGTTCATTACGGAGTCCCTGAACCTCGTTAATGAGGATCTGAACCCGCCCTTCCATCCGATCAACGACGGCAGGAAAGTCAGCGGCGGTGGTCGTGGCGATGTCCGAGTCGGTCGCGTCCATGCTCTGTCCTCCCTTCGGCGCGTGAGATTCAGGCGGCAACCCGCGCCGTCGTCGGATACTGGGCACGATACCACGCAACGGTATCGGCCAGTCCACGCTCCAGTGTAGTAGTTGCCTCGAAGCCGATCAGCGACTTCGCCCGGTTCGTGTCCAGGCACCGGCGCGGCTGCCCATCCGGCTGGGTCGGATCGAACTTCAGCGCGCCGCGATAGCCAACGTGGTCGGCGATGGTCTGTGCCAGGTCGCGGATGCTGATCTCGTGACCGGACCCGAGGTTAATCGGGTCCGGGGTGTCGAGGCGTTCGGCGGCGAGGCGGATGCCGCGGGCCGCATCGGCAACGTAGAGGAATTCTCGGGTCGCCTTGCCCGTGCCCCACACCGGTACTTCCGCCAACCCACGCGATTGCGCGTCCACGCACTTGCGGATCAGCGCCGGGATAACGTGCGAGCTTTGCAGGTCGAAGTTGTCCCACGGGCCGTAAAGGTTCACCGGGAGGACGTAGGTGCCGGGGAAATCGAATTCTTGCTTGTACGCCTGGAGCTGCGCGAGGAGCATCTTCTTCGCGAGGCCGTAAGGCGCGTTCGTCTCTTCGGGGTAGCCGTTCCAAAGGTCTTCTTCTTTGAACGGCACCGGCGTGAACTTCGGGTACGCGCAGATGGTTCCAGCGCAGACGAACTTCTCCAGACCCCGTCGGCGGCACGCGTCGATGAGTTGCACGCCCATCATCAGGTTGTCGTAGAGGAACGTGCCGGGGTATTGGCGGTTGGCACCGATCCCGCCGACGACAGCCGCGAGGTGGATCACCACATCCGGGCGGCTCCAGTCGAGGACGCGCCGGACCGCGTCGTTATCGGTCAGGTCGTACTCGGCGCGGCGCGGGGTGAACAGACTGGTGCATCCGGCCTGACGGAGTTCCCCGACCACGTGGCGACCGAGAAACCCGCCTCCGCCCGTCACCAGAATTCGCTTGTTCTGGAGATCCATCGGTCCCCTTCCCTGAGTTGCGCCGTTCCATTGTGGCAATCGTGCCGAACTCTTTAATCGGCAGAATCGTCAAAGCGGTTTACACAATTTTCCCCACCGACACAACGCCAACCCCGACCGCGGGAACTGTCAAACCCGGAACGTCCGCGACGGGGTAAACCTCCACGCCAAAAGGCGCACAGAGGTCCACCCCGTCGCGGACGTTCCGGGTTCTCGGAGATATCAGGCGGCGCGCTTCACCTGTTTGGCCTCGACTGCTTGTTCCCACGCGCGGAACTCGGTCATGAACTGGGCCACAGCCTCGTCCGTCTTCGGGTGTGCGCACATCTGCGGGAAGAACTTTGGCGGCACAGTGAGGATGTGCGCCCCGGCCTGGATCGCCTCGTTCACGTCCGCGAGGTGGCGGATACTGCCCACAATGATCTCGCTGTCCAGGCCACGACGGTCAAGCGACTCGCGGGTTTGGCGCACCACGCTGCCGGCGTCGTACCCGATGTCGCGGATACGGCCCCAGAAGAGGCTCACGTACTTGGCCCCGGCGCTCGCGGCCATGACCGCCTGGTTGTACGACATACAGCAGGTGCAGTTCACCGGCACGTTGCGCTTGGCCAACTGCGCGATCACCTTCAGTTCATTCCAGCCGATCGGGATCTTGATGTTCAGGTACGGGTAGTCGCCGAACTCGTTGACGAAGTGTTCGGCCTCGTCGGCCATCTTCGCAGGGTCGGCGGTGTTCACCTCGACACTCAGCGGAATCTTCGCATCATGCTTGATGAGCGTGTCGATCATCGAACGGATGTGAACACCGAAGTCTGTGCAACCAGACCGCGCGACGAGCAGCGGGTTGGTGGTGACGCCCGACGGGAACCCGCGCTCCAGGCACGTTTCCAGTTCCTTCACGTCGGCGGTATCAACGAACAGTTTCATGACGAACTCCCCAGTACGGTGAATCCAAGTTACGCGGCCGAGCGCCCCGCAGCGGTCGCCAGAATCCAGTCCACAGCTCCACTAATGTCGGCCACCCGGTGGTCCGGGCTGCACCGCTCCGGCTGACTAAACGGTGTCTCGATCAGCACCCCGCGGCAGCCCGCAGCGTGCGCCGCGTCGATGTCGCTCCACCGGTCCCCGATGAGGAACGCGGTCGGCACGTCCAGGTTCCACTTCTCCGCCGCCGCGAGCAGCATCCCGGGTTTGGGTTTGCGACACACGCACTTGTCCGCGTTGTCGTGGTAGCACGCGAACATGTCTAAAAGCGGAAGCTCCGCGCTCATCTTCGCGTTGATCTCTTCGACTGCCTCGCGTGTCTGCTTGCCGCGAGCCACGTCCGGTTGGTTCGTGACAACGACCATCGCGAAGCCAGCGTCGCGCAAGCGCGCAAGCGACTCCGACACACCGGGGAGCAGTTCGAGTTCGGCGACGCTCATCGGCGGGCGCGTAGTGTTCGCTTCAGGGAAGGCTCTGTTGAGCACCCCGTCGCGATCCAGAAACACCACGCGCTGCGACATCGGTTACCCACAAAGTAGTAGGCACACTCCGTGTGCCATTGCTTCACACCTTCTGGTAGCGACGGCACTGGAGTGTGCCTACTACTTTGGTCACGCGGCCTTCGTTGCGGGCACGGTCGATTCCCACTTGGTTGCGGCGGCCTTGAGCGATGGATGCGTCACGAACAGGTGCCACACCACCGCCTGGAACGCTTCCGCGTGCGGGGTCACGTGCGCGGCGTTCACCGTCGGCACGATCACGCACGCGTCCGCGACCTTCGCGGTGTACCCGCCGTCGCGCCCGACGATGCCGCACACCGTCGCGCCGACCGTCTTCGCGTGCTGCACCGCACGGACGAGGTTCGGGCTGACGTTGCGTTCGAGGTCGCCACCACCAACGGAGAACACGAGAATGCCGTCCTTATCGTTCAACCGGCTGCCGCGAAGCCACTCGACGAACACCGTCTCCCAACCTTCGTCGTTAGTGCGCGCGGTGAGTTCGGACACGTTGTCCGTGGGCGCGTAGGTTTCGATGCCCGCAATCTTGCGGAAGTCGTTGACCGCGTGCGACGCGTTCGCCGCGCTGCCGCCCACACCGAGAACGAACAGGCGCCCGCCGCGGGCGCGCACGTTCGCGAGGGCGCCCACGACCTTGTCGATGGCACCGGTGTCGAGTTTGGCGATGATCTCACTCGCTTCGGCGAGGAACTGCTGCGTGAAGGACATTCGAGCGACTCCGTTAAAAAGAACCTACCCCCCAACCCCTCCCTGAAGGGAAGGGGAGAAAGGCACCTTGTCTTCTCTTGCTCCCCTTCCCTTCAGGGAGGGGGTTGGTGTTCTTCCCTCACCCCGCGCGGCGCAGGACGAACTGTTCCGCTTCGCGCAGGCCGGTTGGCGAACCGATCTCGTAGAACCGGTTCGTCACCTCGAAGCCGACCATTTCGCCGCTTGCGACAAGTGCGCTGTACAGTTCCGCGAGGTCCGACGACTGACCCGGCGGGATGCGCTCGATCGCGGCCCGTCGCAGCAGCGACAGCCCGTAGTCGATGTGCGTCATCTCCGGGGTCGCGTCCTGCTTGCTGTACCGCACGAGCCGCCCGTTCTGGAAGACCACGTTGCTCTTGTCGAAACTATTCTCGTTGTGGAACACGGTCATCAAGCCGAGGGCCGATTGCGGCAGCCGTGCGAACGCGGCGGCGTAACTCACATCAAGAATCGAGTCGCCGTACAGCACGAAGCAGCCGTCGCCGATGAGCGGCAGCGCCCGGCGCACCGCGCCGCCGGTGCCGCGGAGCGTCGAGCCGTCATCGGAGTACCGCACACGAAGCCCAAACCGCGAACCGTCGCCGACGTACTCGCGCAACTGGTCGGCGAAATGCCCGACGCACATCACGACTTCGCGGATGCCCTGTTCGTACAGTTCCGCGAACTGGTGATCGATGAACGGGCGCCCGGCGAGCGGCACCAGCGCCTTCGGGATCGTCTTCGTGACCTCGCCCAACCGCGTGGCCTTGCCACCGGCGAGAATCAGAACGGGCGTCGACGCGAGATCCTTCACAACGTAACCTCAGTGGTTCGTTTAGCGGTCGTGCCAACTACGCCGCCCGGCGGATCGTGGGGCGCAGCGCCGGCGACGGCGTTCCGCCGCTGACCACGCGCGTGCCCTCGAAGTCGAACCGGAACGGCACGTGCTGAAGTCCCGCTTCAGTCATCGCCTCGGTGAGTTGCTCGGCGTCCTCGGTGTAGAACATGAGGAACCCGCCGCCGCCGGCACCGATCAACTTGCCGCCCAACCCGCCGTTCTTCATGCCGAGTTCGTACCACTCGTCAATCTTGGAGTTGGACATGTTCCCACTGCGCTTTTTCTTCGAGCGCCAGTGCACGTTCATCAGTTCCGCGAAGGCGCGCAGGTCGCCGCCCTCCATCGCTTCCTTGCTCTTGAAGCCGAGATCCTTGATGAAGTGCAGGTTGTCGATCATCGACGAGTCGGCGGCCTTCGTCTTCGTGTCCTGCTCTCGCAGCACCTCGGACGCGGATCGCGTGTAGCCGGTGAAATACAGCACCAGGTTCTGTTCGAGCCGACGGAGCGTGTCCGAAGACGCGCGTAGTGGCCAGTACTCGACGTGCCCGTCTGGGTGGAACCGAAAGCACGTGACCCCACCCACCGCCGCGATGAACTGATCCTGTTTGCCGACCGGTTCTTTCAGGTAGTCGATTTCGATCTGGCACGCTTGCTCCGCGATCTCGGCGGCGCTAGGGTTGCCGTTGTGAAGCGCATGCAGTCCTCGCAACAGCGCAGTGCAGAAACTGCCGGACGAACCCAGTCCGGTGCCGGCCGGGATGTCGGCCATCGCCGCGATCTCCAGCCCGTCGGCGGGAATACCGACGACCTCCATCGCGGTGCGCACCAGCGGGTGCTGGATTTCCTTCACGTCCGTGACACGCTCTGTTTGCGAGTATTTGAGGATCATCTCCGGGAGGATGGTCCGGTTGATGACGATGTGAACGTGCCGGTCGATGGCTGCGGCCACGAGGAACCCGGTGTGTTCGCGGTAGTACGACGGCAGGTCGGTGCCGCCGCCGCCGAGCGAAATGCGGAGAGGGCTTCGCGTGATGATCATGAGTCACTCCGCTTCCGTGCGGTGCATTTGGGGCAGGCGCGCGTCGCGTGGTATTGTGTCGATCGGTTACAAGCCGCCTCGCGCTTCAAACTTCGCCGGATAATCCGCGCCTACGCCGCTTGCGGCTTCGCGGGCGCGGACTGTGCGTACACTCGCGCCACGACATCCAGACCCGCTACGGCATCAGTGAGTGTGGCGCCCGTGCCTCTTACACCCGCAATCGCGTTTTCGAAGTCGCGGAACTCGGCGTTCCACGAAGTATCTTCGCCGGGGTATTCCCAGATGGTTGTCTCTGGCGGACCCATCTGAGGCAACATGCGGTAGTACGCGAGCCGCTCCAGCCCGTAACTCCCGCCGAGGCCGTCGATCTGGAGCTTGCCGGTCTTGCCGTAGATTTCGAGGCAGAACAGATTCTTCCATTCGGAACAGCTCGCGTGCAGCCAACCCACCTGTCCGCCGGTGTGGTGCGTGCAGACGAAGCCGTTGTCTTCGACCGGCATGTCCCAGTAGAACGTGCCCGCGAAGCCGCTGGCGTTCGTCACGTCACCGAGGAACCAGCGTGTGAGGTCGATCAGGTGAACACCCTGGTCGAGCAGTTCGCCGCCGCCCGCGAGCGCCGGGTCCGCGCGCCATTCGCGGTCGTAGCCGATGCGCCCGCCGTGCCCGTAGCGCCCGCGAACGAACATCATTGGCCCGCACGCCCCCGCATCTACCAGTTCGCGAGCTTTGCGCAGCGCCGGGTGGAAGCGGTGGTTGAAGCCGACGCGAACCGTCACCCTGGCGTTCCTAGCGGCAGCCGCGACCGGGCGCAACTCATCAGCCGAGCACGCCGCGGGCTTCTCCACGAGAACGTGCTTCCGGGCTTCGACCGCGCCGAGGGTGATCGAAGCGAGTGAGTCGTTGATGGTGGCGACCACGACCGCGTCCACATCGGCGCGCGTCACCACCTCACGCCATTCGCCGCTCGACGCACAACCTGGATAGCTGTTCGCGAGCATGGCGGCGCGTTCCGGCACCGCGTCCGCAGTCGCAACAACGCTGTGCCCGAGCGCTGTGATGGACTTCGCGCGCTTCCCGCCAATCAGCCCACAACCAACGATCGCTACGCGCACTTCTTCCACCCCCCGCGGTCTTCCGGCGTGATCCGGCGCAGCGTGTAAATGTCACCGCGCGCGAGTTCGTCCTTTTTGTCGGGCAGGTTCTCCCAGTCGTCCCACACCGCGCTAATTAGGCGCCCAGTAATGCCGTCGGACGCGGCCGACGCGAGGAACACGCTTAACTCCGCGCCCTTGTCCAACGGCGTGCCGCCTGTGTCGCGTGTCTTGGTCATCCTCTCGAAGAACGCTTGCCCAACCTTCTCTGGCCCGGCCGCGATGAGGTCGTCCATGAGCCGCGTGTTCAACGCGCCTGGCGCGATCGCGTTCACGTCGATGCCGGCCGTCCGCGTCTCCTCCGCGAGTGTCTCCGTGAACCGCACCACGGCAGCCTTCGACGCTGCGTAGGAACTGATGCGCGGAAGCGGAGCGGTTGCGCCGCCACCGGACAGGTTCACGATCTTGCCGTAGTTCGCGCTACGCATGTGCGCCAAAAACGCCCGACACATGAGAATGGTGCCAAAGAGATTGATTTCGAGAGCTTTGACCCACTCCGACCAGTCGTTGTCTTCAATGAGTCCGAACGGCCCGTAGACGCCGGCGTTGTTCACCAGGACGCACGGGTTGTCGAGTTCGGCGAACGCTTGAACGGCGGTCGCGTTACAGTCGCGTTCGTTCGATACGTCCGCGACGCGACCCAGTACTTGCTGACCCGGAAGCGTGGCGAGCGGCTTGAGTTCTGCAACGGTCTGGTTCAGGAATTCCGCGCCGCGCGCGGTGAGCAGCACGCTCGCGCCGGCCCGCACGAAATGTTTGGCAATCGACCGTCCCAGTCCTTGATTCGCGCCCGTGACGACGGCCGACCGGCCGGCGAGCGGCGCTTCCCGCGAGTCCATTCGCAACTCCTGAGCAGGTAAACCGGGGCGTCTATAACCCGTAGCGAGATTGGGAACAAGGGGAATAGTCAGAGCCGCTCGCGGTTTCGCGACCG